>JBJSYX010000343.1:0-3225 GCA_046090005.1 Methylomonas sp.
TCACGGCCAATCTATTTTTAGCAACCCGAAGTTAATTTTTTATCCAGTTTAATTTTTTGCTTTTGCCTTCAATCAATGAAAGTCGATTAAAAAATATGATAATTCAGCAAATTATGCAAAAAACTTTTTATCTTTCAAAAAGAACAAGACCCACTTTTGTGGGTCTTGTTTTGATCTTTATAGCAAACACTAAACTTAGTTTGCTTTACCTTGAGCAGCACCAGAACCGTAGTTAGCTGGTTTTTTGTTGCCGATATCTGGACTATCCATGCAACCTGTCAAACTGAAAACCATCATTACCAAAGCCAAAACAGAAAATACTTTTTTCATAACATCCTCCGAATTAAAAAGGTTTTTATAATTGCGTGCACACAAATTTTGGCACGGCAAAATTTATATCATGGCAAAACGACTCATGCAATACCCTACTGCATCACAAGGTATCTATGTCGCTTGGCAACTGGATTTGAATTTCTTTACCACGCCATTTTGCCAAGCCTATATCCTGCCATTCTCCTGATAAGTTGTTCTTTCTTAAGTCACTTTCCCATTCAAACGGTGCGCGAATTTTTTTCATTTTGATGATGAACTGCGTGGTATCAAGAGGCAAGTTTTCCTTAATTCCCCAGAAAGCAGTGACTTTCATAATAAATTTTTTCAAGCGTAACTCGTCAATATTTGGAGTCACCGCTATGTTCGCCCACATAGAATGAACACGCCCCCAATTCGGCGCTAAAAGACGGCCTTGTTGGTTTACAAAAGGCAACCATTGCTCTTGACCATTACTATCAATGTAAGTTATCGCCAGAATACGGTCATAGCCTTCAAAATGATCGTGCAAATACAGTGCATGAGGGGTAATGCCTAAAAAGGTATTGGAAAACATCAGTAAAGCATTACTCATATCAGCCATGATACTCGTCACTGGTGATTGTCGTGTATTGACATGAAATCGATATAGCAAGCCGTAGTGAATGCTGCTATTGAGTTGCAATGCAATCAAAACCAGCACGATTTTGCTGATTTTGTTTATAAAACCTTTACTTAGCCGCTGATCTTGGCTATCAAAAATTTTATCGTACAAGGTTGCAGGGAAATCAGCAGACTGACTGACCACACAACTATTATCGCAACTTACCCTCGCACGATTATCAGCAATATTGCGATAAATTTTGCAGGCTAACGGGTAAATGCCAGGAAACTTAAGTAGCCAACCAATTGGCGCCATGTATCCCATAGCGACTAAAATCTGTGCGTAGGTAGCAACGCCCTCATAAACGCGTCCTTGATTATCCAATGCGTACAAATCGGTCAACAATTGCGCTTCGTCTATTTGATTCAAAGCGGGATAATTTTTAGCGCTGGTTTGTGCAGCTTGAAAATCAACACCAGCAAACACATCAAAATGATTCAGGCTTAAAACTGTACGACAGCAAAGCGGACATTGTTGATCATAAAAAACCCGCAGTGTTGGCTGTTTCGCTTTTAAAAAAAAGCCAAGCGCACGATACCAAGCGAAAGGCATCATCAAGCTATAAAAAATCAACATCCCCATCCCAAACGGGTAAATGTTGAATGACAGGGTAATGCCTAAATGCAAACCTATTCCAATCAAAAAGTACAAAGGTCGCAATTGGCGATAATGAAACAGCGCTAGAAAACTGAATTGAAAAACCAGAATGGTGTAGCCAATCACTTTTTGCAGCATTTCGTTATTTAACAGCCATGACATATCTAAAGCAGACATGTAATAGGGCATAGAGGATGGTAACCACCCGCCTAAACCATTGCGCCAGTGCTGGGCAAACATTTTGTGAATGACCGAATCGAAATACAGAAAACCAAGGCAAATAATGACCGGTAGGTAATAGGCTAAAACCGTCACTTGTGGTTTGGCATAAGTGTTGTAATGAACAAACGGTGTGGCGAGTTTTTTTCTAAGATTATCAATTGAAAATGCCTTGTCCAACGGCATAAAAATCAGAAAAAAATTGGCACCAATCATGAATAAATCAAAGCCGCCATCAAAATCGCGCTGCATCGGCGTGAAATTAACGAATATCAACCAAAATAGATAATTAGCGATACTCGCTTGTTGGCAGCGATAACCAATCACTAATGAAAATGCAACCAAAGCCCATAACCACAGAAAAAAACTAATCATCGGAAATTCCACATCCAAAAACGGAATCGGATCAAATATCAGATGATTGAAAAAAATCAGAAACAGCACTTCTTGCAAAGTCACTAGGCCGAACAGCATCCTGAACAAACCAACACCGGTTGCCGGTGCATTTTTGTGATAAAGGGCATTTATTTTGGAACGAAGGAGCTTGTGCATTTTTCCGTATTTTGAGGCTAAAAGTTATACTAATTATAAGGTATTTACGACTTATTCAGTTTCTTTAGGCAATAAAAAAGGCGGTCTCGGAAATCCGAACCGCCTTTTAATAAGCTATGCTAAAAGCAGTTAGCTTATTCTCCGTCTTTAGGCTCAGCGAAAACCCATTTTACGAAGAAGTATCCTACAGCGATAATTACAACCGCTCCGACCATGCCTGATGGTTCTTTCAGCATTTCTGTTAAATCTAAGATCGCTCCCATAGGTGCCTCCTACCTTTAGTTAGTTGTTATAAAAAATTCTGCCAATTCTTGGCGCTCGAACTTCATATCTTACTTTAGACACATTTAAAGTCAAGTAGATTGATGACCTACCACGAAAAGATCATTTCGCAAATTGCCATATCATACGAATATGAGTAGTATTGGCCTTTGATAGCGTTTTGATAACAATAAAAATGATTTAGAGGGGATTAATATGATCGGTGGCGTAATTATGATTCTAACAACGATTTGGGTTTACCAATCGTTGATTAAAGCAAGAAAAGGCAACACTTTACTGTGGGTAGCAGGGCTTGCTAGCTTGTTTTTAGCTATGCAGTTCTTGTTTTATACCATTGATGTGGAAATCGTCGACGCATTGGACGGCAAAGATCCCAGTGATGCTTACGAGCGCGATTTAACCAGCGTAGGCGACAGAAAAACGTCTGAAGGTGTTGGTGGAGCGATTTTACCGACCTTTTTGGAATTGTTGCCTCCGATTGCAGGCTTTCTGAGTGTTGCGGTTGTTCGCTTGTTATTCATTACCAAAGAAGCAATAACCCCGGCCAATTTATTCGGTGGCTTGAAAGAACTGTTCAGCAGTATCAAAAACAGTTTCAAAAC
>JBJSYX010000344.1:0-4062 GCA_046090005.1 Methylomonas sp.
GTTCTTCAACCAGAATTTGTTCGATATTCAAACGGGTGTGAAATTTGATTTCATCCAGCACTCGAAGCTTGCTAGGATCAGCGGTAGCAATTAACAAACCGTTGCCATGCTTAAAAATCGGCAGTATTAAATGCTCACGAATCAGTTTGCTTGAAACTAGCGCCAGCGGTAAATGTTTTAAATCGATGCGCTCTAAATCAACAAATGGAATACCAAAATCGGTTGCAACGATTTTGGTATTCAGATTATTTTCAGGGTTGAGATTGGCGAGTGTGGCAGTCTGCTCGGTTAGCAAGCCGTGTTCTATAAACCATTTCGCTAGGTTGTTGTGGGGTTGAGTCATGAGGCGTCTGATTAATTGATCACACCTCAACTATAGAACAAGAACTTAGTTTGTCTAATTAGCCTTGGTTAGCATTAACATTGAGCAAAGCAAATTCCGCCAAGCTTAAGGTTTCTGCGCGGGCGTTGGGATCAATCCCTAGCGCTTGCATTTGGGTTTCGCTGACTAGCTCTCTTAACGAATTACGGATGGTTTTTCGGCGTTGTGAGAAGGCTTGGGTGACTAAATGATTAAAACTGGCTAAATCTTTAATCGTCACTGGTGGTTGTGCATGAGGTGTCAGTTTGACAATCGCTGACATTACTTTCGGGATTGGATCAAAACTTTCCGGCGGTACATCAAACAACCATTCAGTCTGGCAAAAATACTGCATCATCACGCTCAAGCGACCGTATTTTTTTGAACCCGGTTCGGCACAGATTCTATCCACCACTTCTTTCTGTAGCATAAAGTGCATATCTTCAATGCTGTTTGAGTTTTCCAGTAGGTGAAACATCAGCGGCGTGGAAATGTTGTAAGGCAAGTTGCCGATCACCCGCAGTTTTTCATGATTAGCAGTTAAGGCGGTGAAATCAAATTTCAAAGCATCGGCGCTGTGAATGGTTAATTTATCGTATTTGGTAAATTGCTTGTTTAGCAAACTGACCAAATCGCGGTCTAATTCGACTACATCCAATGTCACCCCCGCATCAAGCAAGGGCTTGGTTAAAGCGCCCAAACCGGGACCAATTTCTACCCAATGCTGATCGGCAGCTAGATTGGCATGTGCCAGAATGTTGTAAATAATGCTGTGGTCTTGAAGAAAGTTTTGGCCGAAGCGTTTGCGGGCTTGATGGGTCATGATGATGATTTAAAGTGTGAGCGAGTGCGGATTGTAGTCGCTTGGCAGCATATCCATCGCGGTTTTTAAGGCAAATTGCAAACTGCCAAGATTGGCTTGGCCGGTGCCAGCCAGTTCTAAAGCGGTGCCGTGGTCAACCGAGGTACGGATAATTGGCAAACCCAGTGTGATATTAACCGCTTGGCCGAAGCCTTTGTATTTCAACACCGGCAAGCCTTGGTCGTGATACATCGCTAATACCGCATCGGCTTTTTCCAAATACTTAGGAGTGAATAAAGTATCAGCAGGCAAGGGGCCTTGGAGCTTGATGCCGGTTAAACGCAATTTATCTAAAGTTGGCTCGATAATTTCCAGTTCCTCTCGACCTAAATGACCATTTTCACCGGCATGAGGATTCAGGCCACAAACCAGAATGTTGGGTTCAGCAATCCCAAAGCGCTGGCGCAAGTCATGATTCAGTAACTGGATAATGTCGCTGAGTAAATCCGGCGTAATCGCCGCACTGACTTGTGATAAGGGTAAATGGGTGGTGACTAATGCCACGCGTAAACCCGGTGTTGCCAGCATCATGACGGGTGTGCCGCCGCAAATTTCAGCGATAAATTCGGTATGGCCGCTAAACGGAATACCTGCATCATTAATCACGCCTTTATGTACAGGGGCTGTGACCATTGCCGCAAATACACCGTCAACACAGCCTTGGCTGGCTAAACGAATGGTTTCCAAAACATAAGGGCTATTGGCTTTATCGAGCTGACCACAGATGCTGGTTGTTGCCAAAGTGACGGGTAATACCTGTAAGCAACCAGCTTGATGAGCGATGGCGGGTTGTGAGGCGTCAAATAATTGAATCTTGAGTGGCAAGCCTAATAATTCGGCACGTTGTTGTAATAAATCAGGGTCGGCTATCGCTATTAGTTGGCAAGGGTGAGCCAATTGCGCCAATTGGA
The DNA here is from genome assembly GCA_046090005.1 of Methylomonas sp. Lineage (GTDB taxonomy): Bacteria > Pseudomonadota > Gammaproteobacteria > Methylococcales > Methylomonadaceae > Methylomonas. The sequence continues at coordinate 2,135 of JBJSYX010000344.1, forward strand.
CGGTTAAATCAGGGCCTATGCCTGCCGGTTCACCGGGGGTTAAAGCAATTCGAGCAATTTGCATCGTTTGAGCCTGAGTGAGTTTAGACAGGAGTGTGTTCCTGACAGAGTTGTTGACTATCAATGACACTCAAGCTTTCTTGGGTTAACTCACAAAAATAGCCATCGTCCTTTTCGCGGAAATTACGGCAGGTTTTGCAGACCCCAAACGACTGGGATTGATTGGCTTTTTGCAGTGCGGTTAACGCCTCTTGAAACACATTGAGGTTAGCTGGTGCGCTGGTTAAACCGATTTGTAGAATTTGGGTAGCGTTACCAAACAAGTCAGTCGAACGTGCTTGTTTAAGCACATCCTCGCCAGCAGGCAGTAGTTTTAGATGAATAACGCGCTTGTCATTTTGGTCTTGGGTTTTTTCGAGATAGCCTTTTTTTTCCAAAATAATCAGCGATTGCGAAACAGTGCCACGGGTCATGCCTAAATAATTAGCCACTGCCGCTGGGGTATCACTGTATTTATTGCAACGTGATAAATAATTTAATACTTGGAAGTGAACGGCTTGCAAGCCCAGTTCCGCACACTTTTTTCGTTCTTCCGAACGAATTAGTGCGGTCATACATTCAATGAGTTCGTAAATATCTGTGTCAGCCATAAGTTTATTTTAACATTGCTTAAGAGGTTGACAAGATAAGGCTTCAAGGATTTAATAGCGAATCGAAATTTTTTAATCTCCTTCGGCCTGGAGTCAACGTAACATTGAGCCATATTGGTGCACAGGGCTGTTCGCCTAACTCTTTTATGGTTTAATGTTATCAGTTGGCTCTTTTTTTAATTGCGGATGACAGGAACTGTAAATGAAAACAACTATAAATAAATCCCTTTTGGCGACATCAATCGCCTTGTTGCTGGCATCGCAAACTGCGGCAGCAAAATCAGATGATATGAATCAAGTTTATCAAGACAACTGTGCAAGCTGTCATGGTGCTGATTTAGGTGGTTATTTAGCCCCAGCTTTGAATTCCGCAACTTTGAAAGGCCGTAGCCCAACCGCGATGCGTACTATCGTCATGGCTGGTAGCTTTGACACCTTGATGCCTCCGTTCTACGGCAAACTTAGCGACGATGATATTCGTGGTGTATTAAAGCATTTACAAAACACCCCAAAACAACCTAATCCAGCTTGGACTATCGAAGATACTAAAAAATCGATCAAAGTCTATGTCAAAGACGAAAGCACTTTACCTAGTAAGCCAAACTACAGCATTGATGATATGACCAACATCATTGGTGTTGCGGCGCGTGGTAAATACGGTCGTGGCGAAGGTTCAAAAGCAGTTTTCATTAACAGCAAAACCCATCAAAAAATTGGTGAAGTAGGCACAGGCACTGCCGCCCACATTATCGAATTCAACCCAGCCAATCCGCGCTGGGCTTATGTCAAAACCGACACTGCTGAAATTTTCAAAGTCGATTTGTACTCAATGCAAGTGGTGCGTAGTGTTAAAACTGGCTTCAATGGCCCTGGTATCGGCATCTCCCGCGATGGTAAATACATCATGGCGGGTTCTTTCGTTCCCCACAATGCAACCATCTTAAGTGCCGACACTTTAGAACCATTAAAAACCTTTGAATTAGAAGGCGTAGATCCAGACGGCAAAATGGTTAGCTCTGATTCGGGGATGATTATCGGCACCCCATACGCTGATATTTTTGCGATTGCTTTAGAAAACGCCGGTCAAGTTTGGGTGGTTGATCTAAAAGACGGTTTCCCAGTCACCAAAATTGAAAAAGTCGGTCGTCACTTGCACGACGCTTTCTTAACTCATGGCGGCAAAAAATTAATGATCGCCTCTTACGACGACAGTATTGTTGCCGCGATTGACTTAGAAAAACGCGAAATCATCAAAAAACTCGACGCCGGTTGTGTGCC
>JBJSYX010000345.1:0-2062 GCA_046090005.1 Methylomonas sp.
ATCGGTTTGCAAACTGTTTCTGAACAGCACCCGCACTGGCCGATTTCTTTGCGCGACGATAGCAGGACCCAAGTACTGCTGGGCCCCAGTATAAGTTTGAGGCTGTACGGCAGTCGGATCCATGCGGTAACCGCGCAATGGCGTGGCAGGCAGATCGCTGTGCAGCTTGCGTTCGTATTCAGTTAATTCGATAGCATAGAAATCAGCGTCAGGATAGGTAGTCTTATCAGGTGTCGCAACCGGAATACATTGCCCTAAGGTGGCGGTTGCCGTTGAGCTGTCTAAACATAATCTTGGCAGATCGTCGGCAAATTTCTGAATACCACCGACGACTTGCCCCAGAGTTGCACTGTTCACTGTAGTATCGATCAATGGCAGCGGACTTTGCGCCCAGTTAGGCACCGCATAAAAATCCGGCGTTGACCAAGGACGGGCCGCCATCGCAGTAAGCGGAAGCAATGGTGCATTACCCGGCCCCATGATGGCTTGAGCAGACAGTGTATTGCCTGCGCCTGTCTTGCTGGCTACAGTGGTTTTGCCAGCTGCTGTTTTGGCAGCAGGTTTGCTGGCGACAGCGGCATTTGACAAAGCACTGGTTTTAGCCACTTTCCTGTTAATCCCGGCAAAATGCAAACGTGAGGCTGTCTGCCTTGGACTTTGATTAGCTTTTGATTGTTTCATCAGGTCCCAGAACGTCTTGGCTGGAGCTCCCGATGGGTTGCTAGGCTGGGTGTTTACTGTCTGTACGCCTGCGAGTGCTGCAGCAACCGGACATAACAGAAACACACCAACTTTTAATTTACTTATTTTGTTTTTCTTCACACTACCCCCTTTTAAGTCCACTTAAGTAATCACGTAAAACTAATTTTAAATTGATGTCCGACAGAATTCATGAGTTTTATGACTTCCTCGTGTAATTGTTCTTTCGACCAAGTGATGAATCGACGCCAGTGATATTTGGCGTGTTTCCAAACCATTTCGATCAGGTTGAGTTCGGGGCTGTAAGGTGGCAAATGGAGCAAAATCAGGCGATGCTCAATCAGCCATTCGTCCAATTTGTCTGAGTCGATATGGTGATGCATCGTCGCATTATCGAGAACGACAACAGTCAATGGCATACGCTGTTCACGTCGAGCAATCCGGTCGACCAATTCTGTGACGTGTGGTCGTTTGATGGCATGGCTATGACAGTCATACCAGAGACGACCGGTGTTAAACTCCAAGGCGCCAATCACATTAACGCGCTGTCTGCCCGAACTGGCGTCGGCCGCATGCGGTTTGCCTTTGGGCGCCCAAGCTCTTTGCACATTAGGGATATTGGAAAAACCGCTTTCGTCCAGATAGAACAGGCTCAATTGATCGGCGAGCGCCGCTATTTGCATGCGCTTCAGGTTATCTTGCGATGCCTGGAAGCGTTCGGGGTCGCGTTTTTTTTCAGTGATAACCGGGTACGGGTAAACGACAAGCCGCGCTTTTTCAGATGACGCGCCAAGGCATCGAGACTGAAGGTCGCTGCATCGGGATGGATTTCTCGCAACTGCCGGTCGATTTCGGCCAAGGTACAGGGTGATTCGCGCGCAATGCGTTCGGCGGTGTCGAGCCATTCCGAGCGCAATTTGATTGGGGCCCCGCCTTGATGACCGTTTAACAGGCCCACTACGCCTTGGTTCCGCCAGGCCTTGGCCCAGTTGTAAGGGGTAGGCAACGTGACGCCGAGTATGTCGGCAACCACCGGGAACGAATGGCCTTTGGCCAGCGCAAGCAAACCCAACGCCCGGCGGCGAAAGTCGGGGTATGGGTGATGCTCGGCTAATTCCTGAAGGGTAATGCATTCCGGTTCACTCAATTCAAATGGCGGCAACATGGCAGGCTAAGGTAACTTATAAATAACATCAGCTTAGCCTATTTTTTTAAATTGGTTATAGGTTTTTACTTATTTCTGTTGTCAGAGTAACTTTTATCATATTTATTTGTTACGAATAAAGCAAGAATTGCAGTTATTAATAAGCCAAAAAATATCGTTAAAAATTTCATGTTAATCCTTATTTATAATTGCTTTAAA
>JBJSYX010000346.1:0-5679 GCA_046090005.1 Methylomonas sp.
TTTGTGGTTGATTAGTCATGATTTGGCTTTGGTGTCCAATATTGCCGATCGAATCGCGGTGATGCAGCAAGGCAAAATCGTCGAAACGGCCAGCACTGTCGAGTTTTTCCAACAGGCTAAACATCCTTATAGTTTGAAATTGTTGGCCGCTTTGCCGAGGATGACGAGTTGTTTGGGTAAAACCTCAAATGCCAATCAGTCTTTGTTAAAGGTTGAGCAATTCAAAGTCTATTACCCAATCAAGAAAGGCTTGTTTCAGCGTGTGGTCGGGCATGTTAAGGCGGTGGATGGGGTCAGTTTTGAATTGCGTCAAGGCTCGACGCTGGCGCTGGTGGGTGAGTCGGGTTGTGGCAAAACCAGCTTAGGTAAAGCTTTATTAAATTTGATTCCGGCAACAGCGGGAGCTATGTGGCTGAACGGTGTGGATTTAACTCAGTTGCAAGGCGAGGCTTTGCGTCAGCAACGCGCGGAAATGCAGATTATTTTTCAAGACCCGTTTGCAGCGATGAATCCAAGGATGTTAGTCGGCGATATTATTGCTGAAGGTTTGTTGGCTTTAAGGCCGGAAATCAGTCGTGAGCAGCGCCAACAAAGCGTGGCGGATTTATTACGCCAAGTCGATTTGCCGGTAGAGGCGGCTCTACGTTATCCACATGAATTTTCCGGTGGTCAGCGGCAACGGATTTGTATTGCTCGGGCTTTGGCGGTTAAGCCTAAATTGATTATTTGTGATGAACCGACTAGCGCTTTGGATGTATCGGTGCAAGCGCAGATTATTAATTTGTTGAAAACCCTGCAACAGCAACAAGGGTTAAGCTATTTGTTAATCACCCACAATTTGGGGGTGGTAGCGGAAATGGCGGATCAAGTGGCGGTGATGTATCAGGGGCGGATTGTTGAGCAGGGCGGGGTTGAGCAGGTTTTGATGTCGCCTCAGCATGATTACACTAAGACTTTGTTGCAAGCGGTGCCTAAGCTACAGGCTTAGACACCGTTTGATTGATTTAGCTAGATGCGTGATGGGCTTCGACAGTGATTTTTAATTTAGCGCCGGGTTTTAGGTTGCTATGGTTTTTCGCAAGACTATTCCATTTACGCAAGTCGCTGACGTCAACATTAAACTTTTTCGCTACTTCAGCTAAAGAGTCGCCTGATTTAACGGTGTAACTGATTTGTTTAAAGGCTGGCGCGGTTGAAGCAATGGTAATTGCCCCCGATTTTTTAATCACTAAGGCTTGACCGGGTTTAATCGCGGCTTTTTTACCTAGTTTGTTCCAATTGATTAAATCATCAGTATCAACCGAAAAGCGGTCAGCAATTTCACCTAAAGTGTCGCCTTTTTTGACGTTATAAGTCTGTTTAGACGGTTGTTGCGTGGTGCTTGCGCTGGCCACGGATTCAACTGCTTCGCCTTTTAAGGACTGATATGACGTTGGAATTAGCAGGGTTTTACCTTGTGCGACCGCGTCATCATCTAAGTGGTTAACTTGTTTGATTTCGTCGATAGTAGTGTTGTGTTTTTTGGCAATCGAATTCAGATTGTCACGACCAGTAACAGTATGGTGTTTCCATTGCACACGTTCATGGTGCGGTAATTCGGCTAATTTTTCTTTGAAGCTATCAGCTTTGCTGACTGGGATTAATAAGCGGTGAGGACCAGTTGGGTCGGTGCTCCAGCGATTAAAGCCAGGATTTAGTTTGAATAAATCGTCAGTCGTAGTTTGCGCCATTTCTGCCGCTTTACCTAAGTCGATTTGTGATTTGATGTCGACTAATTCAAAGTACGGCTCGTTTGGAAATTTATGTAAATTGATGTTGTATTTTTGCGGATTGGCAAAAATTTTGGCAATTGCCAATAAACGCGGAACATAAGCTGATGTTTCGTTGTTTAAATCTAATGACCAAAAATCGGTTGGCAAGCCGCGATAGCTGTTTCTATCAACTGCATTTTTGATGTTGCCTTTGCCTGCGTTGTAAGAAGCCAGCGCTAACAGCCAATCGTTATTAAAGCTTTCGCTGAGTTGCTTTAAAAAAGTAGTGGCGGCTTGGGTCGATTCAACCACGTCGCGGCGGCCATCGTACCAGCTGTTTTGCTTTAAACCATATAGCCGACCTGTCGGTGGGATGAATTGCCAAAGACCAGAAGCTTGAGCAGGTGATTGGGCGTCAGGTCTGAATGCGCTTTCGACAACAGGTAACAAAGCCATTTCGCCAGGTATGTTTTTGGCTTCAATTTCATTCAGGATGAAATAGAGATAAGGTTCAGCGCGTTGTTGAACACGCGATAGGTATTCTGGATTTTTTAAATACCAGTTAATTTCTCGATCAATTCTGGCATTATCGGTTTCAGGTAGGGCATAAAGCGATAGCATACGATCCCAAATCGTGGCATGTTCTTTTGCTGCCGGTTTAGCGGTTTTATCGTTGTTGTTGCGTGTGAATACCGAAAATTTGCTGCTGCCGATGTCAGAAAGTTGGTCTTTATGAGCGGTTTGGCTACAGCCTGTTACCATTAAAATAGGTAGTAGATAGGACAGATGTCGGACCGATCTTTTAGAAATTGAGCGGGGCATTGTCTTTACTCGCTAAAATAAAAAAACTTGATGCTAACATGCCTTAGGTAAAAAACCAAACAATCCCCTTCTTTTAGGCTGAGTTGATGAAAAGAGAATTCTTATTTGCTTTGTACCAAACCCCTAGAGGCAAGTTGTTGAAAACTATGGAGGCTCAGTATTTAAAGCGTTCAATTACTGTGAGTTGTAAACAGCAACAGCTACAAATTGGCGGTCTTGATTGGGAGGCAGATTTTGTTGATTGTTCCCTATACAGCAATTATGTGATTGTCGATGGTAAAGCTATGGGCTGTCCAAAAGCCTTAAAAGTGAATGCCAAAGCCTTTAGTTTGCCGATTCAAACGGAATCGATGGATTTGGTGATTTTGCCGCATTTATTAGAGTTCGACGCGCAACGCTTTCAAACCTTGCGGGAGGTGAATAGGGTGTTAAAACCGGGTGGCGAGTTGGTGATGTTGAACTTTAATCCGCTCAGTGTTTCGGTGCGCTTGCAGTCATTATGGGATAGAAAATTTGCCGATTCTTGGCATACACACTTTATTAGTAGAACTCGGACTTTGGATTGGTTGAAGTTAATGAACTATGAGGTGTTATCCAGTGCCGAGTTTGGGATTGATTCGTTTGATATTACTTATGGCAAATTCAAATTTGGTATGTCGGCATTGTTTTCGATGGCCTATGGCGTTAAAGCTTTAAAACGTCAGTATTCGATTATTCCATTAACCCCTGTTAAACCAATGCAAAGCAAAGTCGCCACCGCGAGGGCGATTTTGGAATTAAATAAACATGAGGATCAGCATGGCTGAAAAAGTAGTGATTTATACCGATGGTGCTTGTAAAGGCAATCCCGGTCCGGGCGGTTGGGGTGTGTATCTGCGGTACAAGGCGCATCAGAAAGAAATGTTTGGTGGCGAATTAGAAACCACTAACAATCGCATGGAGTTAATGGCGACCATTCAAGCCTTGGAGGTCTTAAAACATTCATGTGAGATTATGCTGCATATTGATTCCAAATATGTACTGCAAGGAATTACCGAATGGATGGATAACTGGAAGGCGCGTGGTTGGAAAACCGCAGCGAAACAGCCTGTGAAAAATGAAGATTTATGGCGCCGCTTGGATGCAGCGATTCAAAGACATCAGATTGAGTGGATTTGGGTTAAAGGTCATGCGGGTGATGTCGGTAACGAGCGAGCCGATAGTTTGGCCAATCAAGGTGTCGCAGGTTTGCGTCAATAAGTTATGAATTGGTCGGTTTACATGATTTTGTGTAGCGATAATAGTTTGTACACGGGGATTACAACGGATGTTGCTCGACGTTTTCAGCAACATGCAACCCAAAAAGGGGCTAAATATTTTCGGAGTTGTCAGCCGCTTGAGTTGGTGTTTGTCGAAGATGGCCATAATCGCAGTACCGCTTCCCAGCGAGAAGCACAAATAAAAGCCATGAAACGTGATGAAAAATTACAAATGATAAAAACATCAAGTTAATGAGAATGATTTGTATTAACTGAGATTTGATTTATACTGCGCCCAGATTTTTAAAAGGTGTCGTTATGAGTCAATCCATCACAAAACTAATCAAACCGTGGTTATTTACCCTCTTGTTAGCGTTGCAAACAGTTGACGTTAATGCTTATGACGAAATTCAAGTCTATGACATGAGTATTAACCAACCCGGTCAATTAGCTTTAGAAATGCATAGCAACTATGTCATCAATGGCCGAAAACAAGCAGAATACCAAGGCGAGTTGCCACCTGATGGTACACTGGCGTTCACTGGTGAATTTTCTTATGGTTTAACTCACTATATTGAGTTGGGCTTATATCTGCCGATGAGTATCAATCCTGCAACCGGCGGTAGTTATGCGGATTACGCCAAAGGCCGTATCAAGTTTATGGATGCCGACAATCCAGAGTTGTTTTATGGCTTGAATATCGAAGTTGGTTTGGTGCCTAAGCGTTACTCACAACAACCAGTGGGCATGGAAATTCGTCCGATTATTGGTCATTACAGTGGTGATTGGTTGATTTCCTTAAATCCCAATATGGAGTTGGATATAACTGGGCGTAGTCAAATGCCGGTTTTATCTCCAGGATTAAAAGTCACGCATCAAATCATGGACAATGTGCATTTTGGTGTCGAGCATTACGCCGATTTTGGCGACCTTAATCGTTTTTCGCCCGGACGCGAACAAGGCCACACTACTTATCTAGTCACTGATGTGTCTGTTGATAACTATCGCTTTCATGTAGGGGTAGGGCACGGCTGGACGCAATCATCCGACGCTTGGATGCTGAAATTTATTCTCGGCGGCATTCCTTTCGGCGAGTTAATTAATCCCAATCGCTGGTAATAAAACCACCTCTCAAGTCTAGCCAAAACTAGGCTTTAAAAACCTAGTGCTTTACTCGGTAATTAAATGGTACTAAAATGGTGCTCATTACTGAGGGGAGTTGATGTTAAAACTGAGCAAATTAACTGATTATGCGACTGTCATCTTGAGCCATATGGCGAAAGATAACGATCGCTTGCATGGTGCTTTGGAAATTGCCGAAGCCACCGGTATTGCTCAGCCCACCGCCAGCAAAATCCTAAAAATTCTGGTCAAAGCCCAAGTTCTTGCATCAACACGCGGCGCCAAAGGCGGTTACAGCTTAGCGAAAGCGCCCGACAGAATCACCGTCGCCAGCGTTATCAGCGCCTTAGAAGGCCCTATTGCCCTCACCGAATGCAGCGTTTCCCACAAAGGTTGTGAACAAGCCAGCGGTTGTCGTATCCAAGGCAACTGGCACGTTATCAATCAACGCGTTTCGCAAGCCCTCGAATCCGTCACCTTGGCTGATATGATTTTGCCCAGCAAACCGCCGCACGAAATCACCATCCCCGTCAGTCGTTTATATCGTTAATCGTTTAGGCCTATGTCAAACAGCGCACAAGAAATCGAAAATCTCATCAGCCAAGAATACAAACAAGGCTTTGTCACCGAACTGGAAGTAGACACCTTTCCACCCGGTTTGGATGAAGACGTGATTCGTCGTTTATCTAAAGTCAAAAACGAGCCAGAATTCATGCTCGAATACCGCCTAAAAGCCTTTCGCCATT
>JBJSYX010000347.1:0-2003 GCA_046090005.1 Methylomonas sp.
CAAAAACAAAGCGATTGCCGAATGGCCAACCAAAGGCAAACAAGCGGCAGATTATGTTTTATTCGCAGGATTAACGCCGATTGCCGTAGTCGAAGCTAAACGCGAAAACACCAATGTCGCTGGCAAAATCACCCAAGCCGAACGCTATTCACGGGGTTTTAGCCCATCAAGCGCCATGCTACCGGCTTGGCAACAACAAGGTCGAAGCATTGCTTGGCCGGATCACGAAAATAGCCATTACCAAATTCCCTTTGTTTACTCCTGTAACGGTCGTCCATTTGTTAAACAACTCGCCGAACAATCTGGCACTTGGTTTCGCGATGTTCGAGAAAGCTTCAATTTAGCTAAACCCTTAGCCGATTTTCATAGTCCTCAAGGTTTACTCGACAAACTACAACGCAGTAAAACCGCAGCAGAACAAAAACTCCGCGAGGAAGGCTTTGCTTATCTACGCTTGCGTGACTATCAAGAAAAAGCCGTGACAGCAGTCGAAGCTGCCTTAGCCAATAATCAACAACAATCGCTACTAGCAATGGCGACTGGCACCGGCAAAACCCGCACCATCATCGGCCTGATGTATCGCTTTTTAAAAACCGAACGCTTTAAGCGCATACTGTTTTTAGTAGACCGCACCGCCCTTGGTCAACAAGCGATTGATAGCTTTAACGATTCGCCACTCGAACAAAATCAAACCCTGTCAAAAATCTACAACATTGCCGAACTTGGTGATATGGCCGCCGAAGCTGAAACGCGTATTCAAGTGGCTACCGTGCAAGCGATGGTGAAACGGATTTTTCAATCTGATAAACCACCCAATATTGATGCCTACGATTGCTTGATTGTTGATGAAGCGCATCGTGGCTATGCCTTGGATCAAGACATGACCGAAGGTGAAATGGCGGTGCGCGATGTCGCGCAATATCTGTCCAGCTATCGCCGCGTATTGGATTATTTTGACGCAGTGAAAATTGGCCTCACCGCCACCCCAGCCAAACACACTACCGAGATTTTCGGCAAACCAATCTATACCTACTCCTATCGCGAAGCCGTCGCCGAGGATTGGCTAATTGACCACGAACCGCCCATTCGTTACAAAACCGATCTCAGTGAAAAAGGCATTCAGTTCAGCAAAGGCAGTCAAGTCAACGTTATCAACACTCAAAACGGTGCCGTCGAACTGACTACCCTAGACGACGACTTAAACTTTGATGTCGAAGCCTTTAATCGTAAAGTCATCAGCCCATCGTTTAACAAAATCATCTGCAAAGAATTAGTCAAAGAACTTGACCCGTTTGGCGATGAAAAAACCTTGATTTTCTGCGCCACCGACCGTCATGCCGACATGGTGAAACGCTTGCTGGATCGCCTATTCAAAAAACTCTACAGCGATGAATACAACGAAGCAGCGGTCAAAAAAATTACCGGCCAAAGCGACAAAGTTAGCCAATTGATTCGCCAATACAAAAACGAACGTTATCCGAACATTGCTATCACCGTTGATTTACTGACCACCGGTATTGATGTGCCCAAAATTAGCCACCTAGTATTTTTCCGCCGAGTTCGTTCGCGGATTCTCTACGAACAAATGCTAGGTCGCGCCACTCGCCGCTGTGATGAAATAGGTAAAACCGTGTTCAAAATCTATGATCCGGTCGATATTTACGCTGCTCTGCAAGATGTCAGCAGCATGAAACCGCTGATTAAAGATCCTAATATCAGCATTCAACAGCTAGTTGAAGAGTTAAAAAATCCCGAAAGTTTGGCTGTTCCGGGGATTAAACCCGACACCAGTCACGCCCACGATGTACTCGACGCCATCAGCCAACGGATTATGCGTGTGCTACGTAAAGCCCAGAGCAAAGCCAACAGAAAACCGGCATTACAGCAAAAGCTCAACGAGTTGGAATCACTTTGGGGCGTACCCGCAACGCAACTCCACCACCATTTACACCAGCTTGGTCCACAACAAGCCGCGAGCTTTATCCAGCACAATCACAACCTGC
>JBJSYX010000348.1:0-3169 GCA_046090005.1 Methylomonas sp.
GTGATTGAACAGTGTTTCACTTGGTAAACGCTGGGTGCGAAGATAAGCAAAGTTACCGCCTAAGCCTGTGACGGTTTCGGCTTTTTTGTTGGTATAGCCTAGTATCACTCGGCGAACCCGTTCAGCACATACATCACGACAGAGATTTTTATCGATCTCGTCAGCGGTGGCTTCGGTACTGGAAACCAAAATAAAGCGACGATTACCACCATCTTCAGCGTTTAGTTTCATCACGGCATGCGCGGTAGTGCCGCTGCCAGCGAAGAAGTCCAAAATGATGTCGTTTTTTTCAGTGTTTTGATTAAGTAATTGTTTAATAAGCGCTGTTGGTTTTGGAAATGAAAATCCATTATTCATTTCCAAATCTTTCAATTCTTTTGTGCCTTCTGATGTCATTGGTGCATTTAGGATTGTGGAAAATCCTTTAAATTGTGATGTCAGGTCATTAACAAATTTTTTTAAGCGTGGACGGCCCGTTTTAGTTGAAGGCCAGAGAATCCTATTCTCTTCAATAAGACGGCGCATGGTTTTAGGTTCATATCTCCAACCTTTTTCGGGACATGGATAAACAATATTGGTTTCCGGATTGATTAATTCGTAATGAAGGTTTGGGCGTTGCTCTTTTGTCGCTAAACCTGTCATGTCAGCACTTCTCCACGCGCCGCGAATATCATTATCTGGATTAGAGAATTTGTTTTCGTCGATGGGTACGCCTTTGATTTTTTTTGCCGAAAGATAAAATATATTCGTGATCTATTGAAGCGCCAGTTAGGTTACGGCTGTTTGCGCTATGGCGAGTTTTCCAAATGAAAGTCCCTATCCGATTTCCTTCGCCAAAAATGTTATCCATTAATAGGGCTAGATGGAAAATTTCATCTTAACCAATCGAAACAAAAATCACCCCATCCTCAGCTAGTAACTCTCGCGCCAATTGCAAGCGTCGATACATAAATTCCAGCCATTTCGAGTGCCGATAACTATCTTCTTTATCTACAAAACGGTCGTTGTAGATAAAGTCGCGGTTGCCCGTGTTGTAAGGTGGATCAATGTAAATACACTTGATTTTAGCTGCATGAGTCATGCGTAAATAACGCAAGGCATCGAAGTTGTCGCCTTCGATAATCAGATTTGTGTACGGCGCTTCACCACAAGACAACTGGCGGTCTAAATTCAGCGCCACAAAATCATCATTAATGGCCTTTTCGTGTTCAATTTCTTTACGTTCCCACACTAAGCCAAAATGTGGGCGGCGATCACGTAAACGCAATTCACGAATCAATTCTTCGCGGCTGTAGTCCTCATAGCTGTCCGCCATGTTGAATCCTTGCTGGTTAAGTTATGCCCTTTGATAATCGGGCGATTGAGAGGTTAATGTTGGGTTTTATCTTTAATCGTCTGAATAATCGAAGTCGTCGAATGCCCTTCAATAAACGACAAAATCTTCACTTCGCCACCATTCGCCAACACGCTTTCATGACCGGCAATGCTGGTAATATCGGTGTAATCACCGCCTTTAACCAGAATATCCGGTAATAATTGGTCGATAACTTCTTTCGGTGTGTCTTCTTCAAACTCCACTACCCAATCCACACATTCCAAAGCCGCTAGCATTTCCATCCGATGATCCAGCTTGTTGACTGGGCGTTCTGGGCCTTTTAGACGTTGAACCGAGGCATCGCTGTTGACCAACACCACCAAGCGGTCGCCCAAGGTTTTGGCTTGTTGCAGATAACGAACGTGGCCAGGGTGGAGGATGTCGAAACAGCCGTTAGTGGCGACGATTTTTTCACCGGCTAATTTGGCGGCTTGGCGTTGTGCTAACAGGGTGGTTAGTGTGCAAACCCCTTGATGATGGGCACGGCTGCCGTGTAAAGCCGTGTTTAATTCTTCGGTGTTGACCGTTGCTGTGCCGAGTTTGCCCACCACGATGCCGGCGCCAATGTTGGCTAATTGGGTGGCTTCGGCGAGTGATTTTTTCGCCGCTAAGCTGGCTGCTAATACTGAAATCACTGTGTCACCCGCACCGGTGACATCAAATACTTCACGAGCATGAGTCGGTAAATGCAACGGCGCTTGATGTTGGCTGAGTAAAGTCATGCCGTGTTCGCCACGGGTCACCAGTAACGCTTCCAAATCACGTTCCGCGTTTAAATTTAAACCGCGTTCGACGATTTGTTGTTGATCAGTGCAACGACCAACCACCGCTTCAAACTCGCTAAGATTGGGGGTGATTAAGGTTGCATGTTGATAAATCGAAAAATCGCTGCCTTTAGGATCAACCAACACCGGTTTTTTCAGTTGTTTGGCCAGTTTGATGAAGTTTTGCACTTGGCTGAGGGTGCCTTTGCCGTAATCAGACAAAACCACTACTTGCGATTGCATCAATTCGGCATGAAAACTGTGCAGCAATTTATCGCTGTCCACATTGTGGAAACCGTCTTCAAAATCCAAACGTATCAATTGTTGATGACGGCTCATCACCCGCAGTTTGGTGATGGTCGGGTAATTTTCAATCGCTTCAAATAAACACAAAACCCCGGCGTTTTTTAACAAAGCTTCCAAAGCCTGCGCCGGTTCATCTTGACCGACAAAACCCAGCAACGAGGCTTTAGCGCCTAAAGCCGCAATGTTCAACGCCACATTACCTGCGCCACCTGCACGTTGTTCATTGTCTTTAACGTGAACTACCGGAACTGGGGCTTCGGGGGAAATTCGGGAGGTCGCACCGTGCCAATAACGGTCTAACATTAAGTCGCCGACCACTAAGACACGAGCGTTGGCGTAATTGGGTAATTGCATTGCTTTACACGCGGGTTTGTAAAAACAGGGTGCTATTATAACGGCTTGTTCCAATTCACAGGCAGTAAACCATGAGCGTTATCATCTACCACAATCCCCGCTGCACCAAATCACGCCAGACTTTGCAATTGCTTGAAGATCAAGGTTTGCAAATTGAAGTGATTGAATATCTGAAAACCCCACCGACTGCCCATGAGTTAAAGGAAATTATCAGCAAACTAGGCATCACACCTAGGCAGTTACTACGCAACAAAGAAGCCGAATATAAAGAACATGGTTTGGATGATTTGTCCTTATCGGATGAAGCGATTATCGCCGCGATGGTGCGGGTGCCGAAATTGATTGAACGGCCGATTGTATTGGCGAATGG
>JBJSYX010000349.1:0-2432 GCA_046090005.1 Methylomonas sp.
AAATCTTTGACTTGTTTGGCGTAGCGTAATGAAAACTCCAAATAATCATCGTGGCTGAGCATTCCGCCCCAAGTATCAAACACCATCACCGCATCGGCACCCGCAGCAATTTGTGCGTTCAAATAGGCGGCTACCGATTGCGCCAATTTATCCAGCATTTGATGCATCAATTGCGGTTGTTCAAACATCAAACTTTTGACTTTTTGAAAGCTTTTGCTGCTTTTGCCTTCGACCATATACGTTGCTAAGGTCCAAGGACTGCCGGAAAAACCAATTAATGGTACCCGACCTTGCAAATTGGTTTTGATTAAACGTACCGCATCTATTACATAACGTAATTCGCTTTCTGGGTCGGGAATCGGCAGTTGTTTAATGTCTTCGGCAGTTCTGATTGGCTTGGCAAATTGTGGACCTTCGCCTTCGGCAAATGACAAGCCCAAGCCCATTGCATCAGGAATGGTCAGAATGTCAGAAAACAAAATCGCCGCATCAAAAGCAAAGCGCTCTAAAGGCTGCAAAGTGACTTCGCACGCCAATTCAGGATTGGTGCAAAGCTGCATAAAACTACCAGCTTTGCTTCGCACCGCGCGGTATTCTGGTAGATAGCGTCCGGCTTGGCGCATCATCCAGACTGGGGTGCGTTCGACAGTTTGTTTTAACAGGGCGCGGATAAATAAATCGTTTTTTAATGAAGTCATGCGTTTGCTTTTGAGTAGTTGTTCAGCGTGTCTTGTAGTTGCGCCAGTTCGACGTTAACCGGTAATGAGGCTTTGCCTATCGCTTCCAATAAAATCACTCGGATTTTGCCATCGACATTTTTCTTGTCCACCGCCATTAAATCCACATATTGTTCGGTGCTCATTTCGGCAGGTGGCGTGACCGGTAAGTTGGCGGCTTGGAAAATCTGGATGATGCGTTCGACATCAGCATCGTTCAACCAACCTAAACGCCGCGATAAATCGGCCGCAAAGCAGGTGCCAATCGCTACCGCTTCACCGTGTAAATAATGACCGTAACCGCTGCCAGTTTCGATGGCGTGACCGAAAGTGTGGCCCAAATTCAAAGTGGCTCTAACCCCCGATTCAAATTCATCTTCGCCAACCACTTCGGCTTTATTAATGCACGAGCGTTCAATCGCGTAAGCCAACGCGGCTTTATCACGCGCCAGTAACAGCGGCATATTGACTTCCAGCCAGTCTAAAAATTCAGCATCGCGAATTAGGCCGTATTTAATCACTTCCGCTAAACCGGCCGCTAATTGGCGGTCGTCTAAAGTGTCTAAAACATCCGCGTCAGCAATCACGCATTGTGGTTGGTAAAAAGCACCAATCATGTTTTTACCGAGTGGGTGATTAACACCGGTTTTGCCACCGACTGACGAATCCACTTGAGCCAACAAGGTGGTTGGGATTTGGATAAAGACAATGCCGCGCTGATAACAGGCCGCTGCAAAACCGCCCATATCACCAATCACGCCGCCGCCCAGCGCGATTAAGGTCGCGTTGCGGCTAAATTTTTTCGCTAATAGCTGGTCAAAGATTTTTTCTAAATGCGCCAAGTTTTTGTATTGCTCGCCATCCGGCAAAATCACTGATTCCACTTGATAATCGCTAAGTGCAGCTTGCAGGGTTGGCAAATACAACGGGGCAATAGTTTCATTGCTGACAATCAGCACTTGTTTCGAGCGGATATGCTGGCGCAATAATTTTGGCTGATTAAGCAAGCCTGAGCCGATATAAATCGGGTAGCTGCGGTTTTGATCTAATTCAACGTGCAATACTTTCATTGGTTTTCTAGCGCAGCCTGATATTGCTGCAAAATGGATTTAACGACAGTTTTGGTAGGAATAGTGCCGGAGTCAATTTTAAAATCGGCACATTCTTGGTAAAGCGGTTCACGTTGCGCCAACAGGGTTTGCAAACGTTGTCTGGGGTTATCGGTGCGTAATAGTGGACGCTGGGTATCGTGACGGGTGCGGTAGAGAATTTTGTCGATGGAACAATGTAGATACACCACAAAACCGCTGTTTTTTAAGGCTTCGCGGTTTTCGGCTTTAATAATCGAACCGCCACCAGTGGCCATCACAATTTCTGACATTTCGGTCAGTTCTTTAATCACTTCTTGCTCTCGATCCCGAAACCCCTCTTCACCTTCGTGAAAAAAAATGGTGGGAATATCAACGCCGGTTAAGTCTTCAATCACCTTGTCACTATCGTAAAACGGTCTTTGTAAAGCCTTAGCCAACTGTTTGCCTATGGTAGTTTTGCCAACGCCCATCAAGCCGATAAGGTAAATATTATCCAGTTTTTTCATAACAATCGGCGATTCTAGCGCATTAAAAGTCCGGCATTATGCCCACTTTTAAGCGCTAGTAAAATTTTATCTGGTCTATCAGTCGATAAAATCAGGCGGAGTTTTACGCAAATTGTGCG
>JBJSYX010000350.1:0-4135 GCA_046090005.1 Methylomonas sp.
CCCATTGCCAGCTTTTGTGGCTGTATAGGTGGGGGAATTTGTCAGGGACAGTTTGGTATGGAACCAAGTCGGTTAGGTTTACTGCGGGTTGGTCTTGCATGATATAGCCTCACATTGTTTAACAATTGTGTGGCTATCTTAGGGGGCTTTTTAAAGATATTCGGGTGACTAAAATTTAATCTAGGCGAAGTAAATTTACTTAGGACTTACGCATTGACGATCAAGCAGTAACTATGTCATAGGAAGTGCATTTAACAAGAACATTTCAGGGATGATAAGAAAACCTAGCCGCCCACCGACAGCGCGTTGCACCTTGCCAATGTATATGGGATTTTTGATGAGCGAACCGAAATCAAGCACCTGCACCCGTCTTTCCGAGGTGATGAACATTTCCCACGACAGCGTGAATCGTTTCCTGTTACGAGAAAGTTACGATCCCCAAGACTTGTTCAATGAGGCAAAACACCTATTGAATTTGGTGGGCGGAACATTGAACGTAGATGACAGCACCTTAGACAAACCCTACAGCCAACACATGGAGCTGGTTGGGCATTTCTGGTCCGGCAAGCATCATCGCGTGGTTAAGGGCTTGAATCTCATCACGTTATACTACACGGACCCGCAAGGCCGCAGCCTACCGGTTAACTATCGGGTATACGACAAGGCAGAAGGCAAAACCAAAAATGATTATTTCCTCGACATGTTGGGCGAGGTGCTGGCATGGGGATTACAACCGAATTTTATGACCGGGGATAGTTGGTATTCCTGCGTGGACAACCTCAAGACGGTAAAAAACCACCGGATGGGGTTTATGTTTGCGGTGGAAAGCAACCGCCGGGTGTCGACGGAAAAAGGCACCTGGGTCCAGGTGCAAAAACTGGATATTCCCGACGACGGCATGCGGGTCTGGTTACGTGATTTTGGCAATGTGAAGCTGTTTCGGACGCGGTTAAAAGACCAACTGCGCCATTACGTGGTGTTCCTGCCAGAGGCTGAAGCTTATGATGCCTTTAAGCAATCCGATTTTCAGAAACTGCACGACCAACATTGGCAGATTGAGCAATACCACCGCATGATCAAGCAGGTTTGCCACATCGAGAAGTTCCAAGTCCGTAGCAAGATACCGATACTCAACCATATCTTTGCCGCTTTATGTGGCTATGTTCACCTGCAGCGGATGCAATTTACTGAAATTATTCGCAATGCTTACCAATGGCAAAGAGCATTGTATCAGGATGTGGTCGCCGCATTCGTCAACAGCTTCATGGTCGGCAAGGAATATTTGAACCCACAATTTCAGGCTTCCGTCAATGCGTAAGTCCTATATTGCTGAGTTTATTACCCAGATTATCAGTGGCAATGGTATCGGTTAAAACCAACGTCAGTGCTCCGGTGTAACCAGTGTAATCAACAGTATCACCAACAATCGTATTTGAACCCCCATCAATGATGTCAGCGCCAGCTGAGTATTTGAAAATATCATCACCTGCGCCGCCACTGAGATTGTTACTGGTTGCATCACCAGTCATGGTGTCATTACCGGCGCCACCAATCGCATTTTCTATACTGATTAAATTATCAATTTGAGACGTGCCATTAACAATAGTTTGTCCAACTGTGAGGTTAATCGTGAGATTTTGGCTAAATCCGTCATAACTAACCGTATCAACCGTACCCGTATCAGCACCACCATTCAAAGTATCGTTGCCCCCTAAAGAACCAAACAAGGTGTCATTACCAGCCCCGCCACTTAGATAATTACTGGTCGAATCACCTTTAATACTGTCATTACCAGCACCACCGCTAATGTTAGCGATATTTTTAAGCACATCAGTTTGGGTTGTTCCCGCAATTGTTAAACGACTAACACCACTCACTTTTGTACTTAGATCAACAGTAATCGCATTAGCCACAGCAAAACCGCTGTAATCGGCTGTATTAGTGCCGGTACCACCATCCAAACTATCCCCTGCACCACCTAATGATCCGACCAAAGTATCGTTACCAGCGCCACCACTCAGGCTATTAACATTCGCATCACCTTTAATTCTGTCGCCACCCTGAGAGCCAATTACATTAGCAATGTCTTGTAAGGAATCTATTTGCCCACCAGCATTAGCAATTATCACTTTGCTATAGCCATTTGTGAGCGTAGATAAATCAACATCAACGCTATTAGTAGAACCAAAAGCACTGTAATCAACGGTATTGGTGTCTGCACCACCGACCAAGGTATCACCTGCTCCACCTAAACTACCAATCAAGGTGTCATTGCCTGCTCCACCGATTAAGACGTTAACATTAGCATCACCTTTCAAACTATCACTGCCGCTACCACCAGTGGCATTTTCAATGCTGATTAAGGTGTCGACTTGGCTACCTATAGTGACTTTTGTTTGCGATAAGTCGATGCTGAGATTCTGACTAACATTTTGATAGGTCACGGTATCAGTACCGACACCCCCTTCCAAAGTGTCATTACCACCACTTGAGCCATATAAAATATCGTTACCAGCACCCGCTTTCAGATAGTTAGCTTGTGCATCACCTTTTAAAACATCATTACCCGCACCACTGCTAATATTTTCGATATTTTTTAAACTATCGGTGCTTGTACCTGTGCCATTGACAATATCAACACTGAAATTGCCATTGCCGGCAGTATTGTCGCTTGTTAATGAAACAGTGATTGCTTGGGCGCTAGTTAAATGACTGTAATCGGCGGTATCCGTACCATCACCACCATCGAGAGTATCCCCAGCGCCAGTCGCACCCAAGCCCCCAATCAAGGTGTCATTGCCACTACCCGCACTTAAATAGTTACTATTAGTATCACCGGCTAGGCTGTCGTTGCCGCTACCACTGGTGAAATTTTCAATATTACGCAGACTGTCAGTTTGAGTGCCAATATTGACTTTGACGGTACCATCGGCTTGGATATTATTTAAGGCAATCGTCAGATTTGAACTAACCGCTGCATAATTGGCAGTATCGCTACCATCACTGCCATCCAAAGTATCATTGGCACCACTTGAAAAATATAAAACATCATTACCTAAGCCACCGCTCAACAAGTTGGCTTTGGCATTACCGGTCAACTGGTCATTACCTTGGCTGCCAGTTAGATTTTCGATATTGATTAATTGATCTTTAACCACACCAGAAACCTGTACAGCCGCATTACCGTTGGCATCTAGGCTAATGATTACTGGATCTGTCAGATTAGAATAATCAACACTATCAATACCATCACCGCCATCCAAGGTATCGTTACCAAGTGAGGCAACCAAGGTGTCATTACCCGCTAAACCGCTTAAGTTATTGTTTTGACTATCACCGGTCAGTTGGTCGCTATAGGCTGAGCCAGTCAGATTTTCAATACTGTCATAGCTATCGCCGCGAGCATCACCTTGATTAAGCGTCGGATCAGCAAGTGAGGCGATAACCGCATAGTCTGAGCTTTCATAACTAGCCGTATCAGTTCCATCACCACCCACTAGCCAATCTGCACCTGAGCCGCCAATCAAAACATCATTACCATTTCCACCCTCTAAAGTATCGTTACCCGCTGCACCGCTTAAAGTGTCGTTACCGTCCCTACCTTGCAGCAGATTATTATTAGAATCGCCAGCAATATCGTCATTGCCTTGACCACCCACCACATTTTCAATATTTTTCAGGGTATCGGTTTGAGTATTAGAAACGGCTATTCCATTTGCCAAAGATAGAGTGACGGCATTAGCAAAAGCACTGTAATCAACCGTGTCAGTGCCAATCCCTCCATCCAAGGTATCGTTACCACCGATCGTCGCTGTTAATAGATCATTACCAATTCCACCATCCAATTGATTACTAACACTATTACCCGCTAATCGATCATCGTAGATAGAGCTAATTACATTTTCAATGCTATCGTAGGTATCGCCCTGCGCTTCATCGCCACTACCGCCAGTCACTAAAGAAACATTCACCGCACCCCTTGCATTAGCGTAGCTAACGGTATCAATACCATCACCGCCTTTCAGTACATCAGCACCTTGGCCACCAATCAGCAAATCATTGCCTACGCCACCATCTAAGATATCGTTACCGACACCGCCATCCAGTGTGTCATTTCCATCGCCACCTGATAACT
>JBJSYX010000351.1:0-2577 GCA_046090005.1 Methylomonas sp.
ATTCCAACCAAGAAGCCCATCAGCATGTTGTGGCGCGTTCGTCGTCGATTTTCGAGCCACGGCCTGAGCTCAATCATTCCAACAATTTGTATTGCATCATCGGTCGCCGCGAGTTAACTCGGCATTTGTTTATGGATAGACGGGCATTTTTGCATTCTTACCATCCGGACACCGATGCCGACGGTGAAATTTTGTCAAAAATTCTCTCAGCGGTGATTCCGGTTTGCGGCGGCATCAATCTCGAGTATCTGTTTTCACGAATCGACAATTCGGTTTACGGCGCGGGGACTAAATTACCGCATAACGTCATCGGTCTACTGGGTGTTGCCAATGGCGTCGAAGGCGATTTACGCACCGGCTTACCGTCACAAATGATTGAAGTTCACGAACCGGCGCGCTTGCTGATTGTCATCGAACAAAGCCGCGCCTTGATTGACAGCGCGATTAGCAAAATCGGTGCGCTAAAAGAATGGCTGGATAACGATTGGATTCGCTTAGCCAGTTGTGAGCCGAATCATCACGGCTTGTTTTTATATCGCAAAACCGGCTGGGAAGTGATTGAGATTCCTAATGATTTATCGGTACCGAGCGACAACCGCTCTGAAGCCATTATTGTTGGTCGCACCACCACGATTCCGGTGCATCAATTGACAGGGAGACACGCATGAACTTGTTATTAATCGCTTGCCAGCTATTGCCTTTACTGGGCTTGTTGCTGATTATGACTAGCGATGGCAGTGAAAAAAAAATCACCGCAATCAGTGTTTGGTTGAGCCACGCTATGGGCATCAGTATTGCCTCATTGTTAACTTTATGGGCAATCGCTGGCTTTCCGCAATACGAATATCAGTGGTTCACACTGTATCAACAAGACGACTACAGTTTTCCGATTCTGTTCTATTTAGACCAAGTCGGCGCGGCGTATTTGTTTTGTGTCTGGACCATTTTCGCGATTATCGTTAAGTATTGCCGCGTCTATTTACACCGCGAACAAGGCTATAAACGCTTTTTCCAAACTATTTTTGGTTTTGTATTTGGCTTAAATCTGATTGTGTTATCGGGCAGTATCGACATGCTATTTGCAGGTTGGGAAATTGTCGGGATTTCCTCGTTCTTGCTGATTGCTTTTTACCGCCACCGCCCACAACCGGTGCGAAATGCGCTAAGAGCCTATACGATTTATCGGTTTTGCGATGTGGGCTTGTTGTTGGGCGCTTGGATGAGTCATTTGCTGTTTCACGAGAGCCAACATTTTAGTGAGCTGGCGAGTTTATTTCAGAACCCAGAGTTTGAACCTTCGGGTTATGCAGCATTATCGTTATTGTCTTGGCTGATTATTCTCGCTGCTTCCGGCAAATCGGCACAGTTTCCTTTTAGTTTTTGGCTACCCAGAGCAATGGAAGGGCCAACGCCATCCAGCGCGATTTTCTATGGAGCCTTGTCAATTCACTTGGGCGTATTCCTGTTGCTACGCACCTTGCCGATTTGGAGTTATCAATTATTGCCAAGAGTCATAGTGTTTAGCATCGGTTTGTTGACGGTGATTGTCGCCAGCTTGTCGGAAAAAACCCAATCAAATATCAAAGGCCAAGTGGCGTATGCCTCGATAACTCAAGTGGGTTTGATGTTTATCGAATTATCATTGGGTTTGGAATCGTTGGTATTGCTGCACTTTATGGGCAACGCCTTTTTGCGCTGTTATCAATTATTAGTTTCGCCATCTATCGTCGCTCATTTGTTGCGAGTCGAAGGCGCAGTGGATAGCGATTTTTATGTCAAAACCAGTCATTTGGAGTTTTTACCGGTTTCAATTCGCGACTCTCTGCCGGAAGTGCTGCAAAACACCTTGTATGTGTTTGCTTTGCAAGAAGGTCATTTAGAGCGTTTGGTGCGTAATATTTTGTGGGAGCCGTTGAAACGAATCGGGCAAAAGCTGAATCGCATCAACCCTTGGCTGAAAGGATTAGCGCTTTTAGCCTTAGTTGGCTTGGTTGCTGTGGTTATGGCCACCGGTAATATGGATGGCAACACCTATGCCTCGATACCAGTGTCGATTTGTATGGTATTGGTTTCACTAAGTGCCTTTAGCCAAAAACGCAGTCCGTTCAAAGTTTGGAATGGCGTAGCGTTAAGCAGCTTGTTGGCTGGGGTTGCGGTGTGGTTAATGAATCCTCAAGCTTTAAATGATGTGTTGCTATTTTTAACCGGGATTATTCCGGCTTGGTTGCTGGGCATCTGGGTTTTATCGCGCATCTTGAAACAGATTAACTTTGCCGAAAATCCATTTATCTATCGCGCCATCGCAGAAACTCACCCCGGCTTATCGTTGTTGCTGTTTTTAAGTTTTCTAGGCTTAGTGGGATTTCCGATTACACCAGCATTTTTGGGTGAAGATTTATTGTTATCTCACGCCAGCAGCCATCATCCTTGGTTTGCCGCACCGATTACGATTGCTTTTGTCGTCAACGGCATTGCCATTGCGCGGGTGTTTTTGCGCTTGTGTATGGGTAGGCCGAGTGAGGTTTGTAGCTGACATTAACCTCTATTTAATCTATTTCAGGCATCTATAAAATTCTG
>JBJSYX010000352.1:0-4038 GCA_046090005.1 Methylomonas sp.
ATCACTGGCATCCAAACGCCCATAACCAATATTGTCTTTCAAGCTACGATGGAACAAGCTAGGGTCTTGGGGAATCAAGCTGACTTGCTGGTGCAAACTGTCTTGAGTCGCTTGGCTAATGTCTTGTCCATCAACCAAAATCTGCCCAGATTGCGGCTCGTAATTGCGCAAAATTAAACTAACAAAGGTCGATTTCCCCGAACCGGAAAATCCCACCAAACCGACTCGCTGCCCTGGCTCGATCACTACATTTAAGTTTTCAAATACCGGACGATTGGCTTCATAAGCGAAACAAACATTTTTAAACTCAATCCGTCCTTGGCTAACTTGCAAGGCTTGAGCGTTATCAACATCGACAATTTCATGCGGCTTAACAATGGTATCGACGCCATTAGCAACGTTGCCAACATATTCAAAAAACTCCAAAAAGCGCCGCGTCAAATTACGCGCATCACCAATAATCAACAACGCCAAGCCGGTGCTCATCGCAAAATCGCCGACACTAATTTGTCCCGCATCCCATAGCATCAAGGCATAACCAATAGTGCCGATTTTTAAAATCGCCGCTGCGGTAAATTGAAACCAACGCACCCGCTCCATGTACCAAAACGTCCGGCGTCCAGTTTGCACTTCGGTTTCTAAAAAGCCTTCCAGATATTCGCGTTCGTAATCCAAACGCGCAAACAGCTTGGCATTGAGAATATTAGTTACCGCATCGACAATTTTGCCGTTTACCAAGCTGCGCGTTGCTGCATAGTTTTGGGCATAAGGCTGGCAACGTGTCGCCAACCAATAAGAAATCGCCACATACAAAAACACCCAACCGGCCACAAAACTGCCCAAGCCGACATGCGCTTGTAACAACAAAGTCACCGACACCGCAAAAGTCACGGTAATCGGCCAAAAATCACAAATCACCGACCAAGTCGTATGATTAACACTCATCGCGGTTTCGCTGATGCGATGCGCTAAACTGCCAGCAAAATGGTTGCCAAAATAGCGCGGCGAATGTTGCTGCAAATAGGCATACATCAACCGACTGGTGCGCTGCCGCAACCTTGGCCCCATGATAATCAACACCGCGCCACTGCCCCGACTGAAGACAATTTCCAAAACGTTCAAGCCGATTAACAATAACAACGGCTGTTTAAACGCCTCCCAAACGGGCAATTCACCACTCTGCTGCGCCACCCCATCCATCAAGGTTTTAATCGCATAAGGCACCAAAATACTCCCCGCCGCTTGGCCAATCTCAAGCACTAGCATCAAAGCAATCCAAACTCGAAACTGTTTAACGCAGTAGAGGATGAAGCTGACGGTTTTAGTCGGCAGTGGCGGCGCGGAGGCTGCGCGACGGAAGGTGGTGTTGGACATAAGGGGCTGCTGGTTTTGATGGAATTGGCGGTATTATAACCTTTAGGATTTTAGAGCTGCCTTGCCGAAAGGTCATTGGTCTGTTTTGATTAGCGCTATCAACACTGAAAGGCACACATAACATCCTTACATTGGAACGTGAGATTCAATGAAAAAATCAAAATTAAGGGGATTAAAGAATGCAAATTATCGCTGAGCTAGATGCTCAACATTTAGAGAAGCTGCATGAGTTAGAGCGGTTATTACGAAAAACGCCATCGGAATTGATTACTTTGGCGATTGATGAAATTTACAACATTCGAAAAAACCTTGAACCTGAATTAAACGAAGGACAACATGCTTATCAATTGATGCAACAATCTGGATTTATTGGCAGTTTTGAGGATGATGGTGATTTGTCCGAAAACTACAAAAAGTATTTAGATTGGTCACACAAAGTATGATTATCGCTGACACTGGTTTTTGGTTAGCATTAGGTGATAAGCGGGATAAACATCATCAGCGAGCCAATCTTTTTGCTAAAACCTGCAAAGAACGAATGATTACAACCCAAGCGGTAATGACGGAAGTTTGTCATCTTTTGTTAGTCCGAAAAGGCGTAGAAGCACAGTTGCAATTTATGGAAATGTACCGCCTAGGTGCTTTTGATGTTTTTGAAATACAAGCCATTCATAAAGACCGATTAGTCAGATTGATGCGGCAATATGCGGATTTACCGATGGATTTTGCCGATGCCTCAATGGTTTTGGTTGCCGAACAACTAGGACATGGCAGAATTTTAAGTACTGACCAACGTGATTTTCATACTTACCGATGGAAAAATACTCAGCCTTTTGAGAATTTGTTATTTTGAATGGGCTTTGTTGCATAAATTGAGTCAAGGGTAAATTGCCCCTTACCCCAAATCACACCAGACGGATTTAGGGTGCGGCCACCGTAATCGGCCTACCCAACTGAGTAAACCGATTTAATTGAGCCACCCTAATTTGTAACTCGGTCACTTGGCTATTGAAGATTCGCGCATTGACGCGTTCGCCCAATCGCTTGAAGCAACGCATTTTAGTTTCCACCAAACTACGACGATGATAACCGCTCCATTTCTTCCAGATGGCTCTACCCAGTCGCTGCATCGCTCGAAGCGTTTCATTGCGGGCTTGAGCACCGGATGTATTTTCTTTCCAGGGTTTGCCGTTTTTGCGCACGGGAATAATCGCCTCGGCACCTCGATCAGCAATCGCACTATACACATTCTTAGTATCATAAGCACCGTCGCCGCTGATTGAATCGATGCATTCGTCGCGGGGTATCTGATTCAGCATGTCGGGCAAGGCTTGAGCATCACCGACACGATTCGATGTGACTTCAATCGCTCGAATTTCTAGGGTTTCCGCATCAATCGCTAAGTGAACCTTACGCCATTGCCGGTGATATTCAGCACCATGCTTCTTGGTTTTCCACTCACCTTCGCCCAACATTTTCACGCCCGTGCTATCGACGAGCAAATGCAATCCATTCGGATTGGGCTGATAAGAGATGTTCACCTGCAAGTGCTGTTGGCGACGACAAAGCGTCGTGTAATTTGGCGTTGGCCAATCTAGGTTGGACAGCTTTAATAAACTGGCTACCATGCCACTGGCTTGTCGTAATGCCAGCCCGAATAAATTCTTGACCATTAAGCAAAACTGAACGGCAGCATCGGTAAAGGTCTCCGACCGCCCCCGTTTACCGCTGGCAGGCGCGAACCAGTCCATGTCTTTATCGATCCAAAGTAGCAGTGAGCCTCGTCGTATCAAGGATTGGTTATAGTCTCGCCAATTCGTGGTTCGGTATTTCTTGGGTAGTGGCTTGGGCATTACAGCTTCAGGTCAGTGAATTCCTTCTTAACATGGGGCCGACAGTCGATTTATGCAACAAAGCCGTTGGGATTGTAAATATTGCGATTGTAGTGGGTGGAAAATAATTGCATTAAGACAGATTAAAACGATAGACGGTGATTTTATAACCATAAAATTGCCTGTTGATTAGGAATTACAACCAAGCCAAAATTATGATTTTACCTATTGAAGGCGGTATGAAAAAAAATAATACGGAAGCGTTTATACAGCGTTTTGCGGGTTCGATGCACGATTTTCCTGAGGTGGAAAGTTTATTGGTAACCCATAACACGCGGGAGTTTATCCGTGTCCCTGATTGGCTGTTAGCGGATTGGTTATAAGCGTAGCAATCATTTTGATTGGGTGACTCCTCTGCCAAAACCCCGCTTTTACTGTTACATTACCCCCTTTATAAACTAAGTGGCATCCGCCACAGATCACCACATCATGGCCAATTCTAAACACATCATCATCGTCGGCGCGGGGCCGGGTGGACTTTGCGCGGGGATGTTGTTAAGCCATCGCGGCTTTAAAGTCTCCGTTTTCGATAAAAACAGTGAAGTCGGTGGGCGTAATCGTCCGATTAAACTCAACGGTTTTAGCTTTGATACCGGCCCGACCTTTTTGTTGATGAAAGATGTGTTGGATGAGATGTTTCAGCTTTGTGATCGCAATAGCGAAGACTATCTGTCATTTCTGCCACTGAATCCGATGTACCGCTTGCTTTACGACGATCGCCAGTTGTCGGTGTTTTCTGACAGCGACAATATGCGCGCTGAGCTGGACAAGG
>JBJSYX010000353.1:0-3909 GCA_046090005.1 Methylomonas sp.
TTATAACCAGGTTTAGCAAACTCGCCATGCAACATAATACCGACGTCACGATTGTTGGCTAAATAAGTGGGAAATGCGCGCTCCAAGAACATACCATCAGCATCGCCTTGCAAACGCTCCAAACTTAATGGTGTTTTTTGCTTACCAACACTTAAACCAGCATAAGACTTATAAGCATAATCTAAGTAGGCATCTGGCAAAATATTAGTTGCAGCGAAATCAGGCATTATTTTGAAGTAAATATTGTCGAAAAATTTACCTTCTAACCAAACACGCGCTTGTTTCAACTGAAATTGATCAGGAATACCAGAGCCACTAACACCAACAGCCGATCGATTTCTTGCATTGTCATCAGCCCAAAAACGCCCATCTCCCTGCACAGCACCACGGATTCTGACTTGGTGTTTGCCATCTTGAGAAGCAATACTAAACCCTTCGCCATCAGCATTGAATTTAGGCAATTTCAACGCATTAGCCGCCGTTACTTCCTGCTCAACTTCAAACTTACGTTCCAAAGTATTCACTTTAGTTTTTAGTTTTTCGACTTCTGGGCTTGGTTTAGCTACTGCAGTTGGAGAAGTGGCTTGTTCGAACTTTTCCAAACGACTTTCTAATTCACGAATTCGTTGCTCCAACGCATCGGTACTAGCCGCTTGAACATTTGGGATACCAATTAAAGCAAGGGTAATTCCGCTTACCAATGCTGTTTTTCTAAAACTTGTCATGTGTGTTGCCTCTATCTGATAACACTTCCGGTTTACCGGTCAGTTGTTGCTTATATAGTTTTTAAATTTATTCACCGGTTGTCCGGTAGATTTAACTCTGTCTAAGCTGATGAATTAGCTTGCACTTTTTTGCTCATTAATCCGAAAGCGTTCACGTTTATCTATTTGAACGATACGCCCATCGTGGATTACAACTTCCACTGAGCCATAGCGTATTTCTTGTAAAAGTGACGCAATCTGCAAAGCAATTTCCTTGTTGTCATCAGTTTTCAAACCATTGCTACCAAGCCCGTTGGACATATAGCCTCCTATCGAAAAATCACTACGAATAAATCTTGACGGTTATTATTGTTGCTAATAACTGTTGTGAAAATGATACAAGCGTAAATAAGCAATTGGAAACGATATAAATAGAATTGAATATCGATAAAATCGATTTTGAAAAACAGAAAGCATAAAAAAAGCCGCAGTCTAATTAAAGACAACGGCTTTTAAAAAACGCTTAACAAAGGTTTAGGAATAATGCGCAGAACTAGCGATTAGTTCATTAATAAAATATTTTATGTAATCTGGCAAAAACAACTGTTTCAAATAAGCGATTTTAGTCACTGACTTAGGAATCAAATGAGATAAATCAATAACGTGTAAATCACTATCGACACTTGATTCGTAAGACATACTAGCAATAATTCCAACCCCTAAACCTAACCTAACATAGGTTTTAATAATGTCCGAATCAGCCGCCGATAAAGTAATATCCAATCGTTGTCCGGCATTTTTAAAGGCTTTTTCGATATTAGACCGCCCTGTAAAGCCTGGCGAATATGTCAAGATTGGAAAAGATGCCAAACGGCTTAAAGTAATATCACCAAGCGCTAAAGGATGATCTTTAGGCACAACCGCGACGTGATGCCACTGGTAGCATGGTTGCACCACCAACTTCTCATCTTCATCCAGTTTTTCAGTACAAATCGCCAAATCAGCATGATGATGATGCAGATTTTCAATTAAATTATCGGGCGAGGACTGCACCATATAAATTTTGATACCAGGATATTTATCTCGAAAGCGCTGAACTGGTGTTGGTAATAAATATTTAGCTTGGGTATGGGTGGTAGCAATATGTAAAGCACCATTGCGATTATCACGAAAATCATCGGCAATCGCTTGAATATTCTTTTTGGCCAAATTAATCCGCTCGACCTCCTGCATAACCCGCTCACCTAGTGGGGTTAAACCTAACAATTTTTTTCCGTGTCGCTCGAATAAAGGTGAACCCAATTCTTCTTCAAATAATTGTAATTGACGACTCGCAGCCGATTGCACGACATTTAGTTTTTGTGCTGCTTTCGATTGGTTATAATTGGTTTCCTGCAAAATACGCAGTAACTCCAGTTGATTAAGATTCATATTGATTCACCATCACTACCTTGTGGACTGTGTTTAACTAAGTTCAAAATTAATTAAACCAGTGTGCTTGTCTGATTTTAACAACAACCTGATCACCACGATTGATGTTTAATTGCTTGAAACGCTCATTAGGCATTTCAGCGAATAAGCTAGCGTTACCACCTTTCACTTGCGGATTGAATAATTCAATCCGAATCGTCGCCCCTAAATGCTGCCAATCTTTTAACAACACAGGCGAATCCGAGTTGGCACTGGCTTTTTGTAAATCAATATTATGAGGTCGAATATGCGCAATCGCACCGTGCCGGTTATCTGCTGAAATGCCAGCACTGACCAACCAAGCCATATCATTCTGCTCGACATTGAGAATATTGGTTTGACCAATAAACTTAGACACGAAAGCATTAGCCGGATGATCGTAAATTTCCGCTGGCGCACCTTGCTGCTCAATTTGCCCTTGATTTAATACCACCACCTGACTAGCAACTTCCATCGCTTCTTCTTGGTCGTTAGTCACAAAAATACTGGTAACGTGCAGTTCTTGATGTAAATTCCGCAACCATTGACGCAGATCTTTTCGCACGCTGGCATCGAGCGCACCAAATGGCTCATCCAATAACAACACATTGGGCTCAACAGCCAAAGCCCGAGCCAAGGCAATCCGCTGACGCTGACCACCTGACAATTGATCAGGAAAACGGTCTGCCAACCAACCTAATTGCACCAATTCCAACAAAGACTGCACTTTCTTGGCAATTACCGCTTCGCTTGGACGTTCCTTTTTGGGCTTAACTCGCAAGCCAAAAGCAACGTTATCAAACACCGTCATGTGTCGGAACAAGGCATAATGCTGAAACACAAAACCAATGCCGCGATGACTAACATGTTCAGCGGTTTTATCTTCACCGTTTAATAAGACTTGGCCTTGGTCTGGCGCTTCCAAACCGGCAATGATCCGTAACAAGGTGGTTTTACCGCAACCCGATGGCCCCAGCAAAGCCACTAACTCGCCTTCCGGAATTTCTAAATTGACATTATGTAACGCTGCAAACTGCCCAAAGTTTTTGCTGATGTTTGATAATAAAATGCTCATGGACTTCTCAAATAAATTGGTTCGTGTAGATGTGGCGATTAAAGACTCATCTAGTCTTTAGCCTTTACCTTGCTTCCATTCCAAGAAGCTTTTCAAAATTAAAGTAACAATCGCTAAACCGGCTAGAATCGAAGCGCTGGAAAAGGCACCAATCGCATCGTATTCGTTGTAGCTAACTTCGATATGCAACGGCAGGGTGTTGGTTAAACCACGAATATGACCCGACACCACCGAAACCGCACCAAACTCCCCCATTGCCCGGGCGTTACACAACAGCACACCGTACAACAAAGCCCATTTGATATTCGGCAAAGTCACCAGAAAAAAGGTTTTCCAACCACTCGCACCTAACGATAAGGCTGCCTCTTCTTCCTCAAACCCCATTTCTTGCATTAGAGGAATCAACTCACGAGCAACAAAGGGAAAGGTAATAAAAATGGTTGCCAAAATAATGCCTGGCTTAGCGAAAATCACTTTAGTGTCGTGAGCAGACAACCACTCACCAAACCAACCTTGTGCACCAAACATCAACACGAAAATCAAACCCGAAATCACTGGCGATACCGAAAAAGGCAAATCGATCAACGTCGTCAATAAACTTTTACCACGAAAATCAAAGCGGGTAATTGCCCAAGCAGCGGCAACACCAAACACGGTATTCAATGGCACAGTAGCAACCGC
>JBJSYX010000354.1:0-3676 GCA_046090005.1 Methylomonas sp.
TGAGTAGTTGCCGCTCGGTTTCGCGAACTTGCTCTAGGGATAAAGTCGAGTTCAGATAAGCGGCTTTAACACCAAGTTGATGCAAAGCGGTGACTTGGTCTTGCATCAACTCGGTGTTAAAGCCGCTTATCTGAACTCGACTTTATCCCTAGAGCAAGTTCGCGAAACCGAGCGGCAACTACTCAATAACGAATTAGACTTGCTGTATATCGCCCCCGAACGCCTCAGCAACAGTCGCACCCAAGCCTTATTTGCCCAATCCAAAATTGCTTTATTCGCCATCGACGAAGCGCATTGTGTATCACAATGGGGTCATGATTTCCGTGCTGATTATTTGCAGCTGTCGATTCTGCATCAACGCTTTCCCAATGTGCCGCGCATCGCTCTCACCGCCACTGCCGATGAACGCACCCGCCAAGAAATCATCAATCGCCTAGCCTTAGAACAAGCACAAGTATTTGTCAGCGGCTTTGATCGACCCAACATCCGCTACCGGATTGTGCAAAAACAAAACGCTCGTCAACAATTATTAAGCTTGATTCGCAACGAACACGCTGGTGACACAGGGATTGTCTATTGCTTATCGCGGAAAAAAGTCGAAGACACCGCTGATTGGCTGAATCAAAAAGGCCTCAAAGCTCTGCCCTATCATGCAGGTATGAGCAATGAATTACGCCAGAAAAATCAGCACCAGTTTTTAATGGAAGACGGTTTGATTATCGTCGCCACCATTGCCTTTGGCATGGGTATCGACAAACCCAATGTCCGCTTTGTGGCGCATTTAGATTTACCGAAAAGTGTTGAAGCCTATTATCAGGAAACGGGCCACGCGGGACGTGATGGTTTACCCGCCAACGCTTGGATGGCTTACGGTTTACAAGATGTGATCACCTTGCGGCAAATGCTGGCGTCATCCAACGCTGATGAAACTCATAAACGAGTCGAATATCACAAACTCGATGCGATGCTGGCTTTGTGTGAAATGGTCAGCTGTCGCCGTCAAGCTTTACTGGCTTATTTTGGCGACCACCTGCCACAAGGCTGCGGCAATTGCGACACCTGCTTGGAACCCGTTGATACCTGGGATGGCAGCCTTGCCGCTCAACAAGCGTTATCCTGCATCTACCGCACCCAACAACGCTTTGGCGTCGGTTATTTGATTGATGTGTTATTAGGCAAAGATGACGAGCGGATCAAACAATTTGGTCATGATAAACAATCCACCTTTGGCATCGGCAAAGCTTTAGACGAACAACAATGGCGCTCGGTATTTCGGCAATTAGTCGCCAAAGCACTGGTTGAAATTGATGTCGAAGGCCACGGTAGTCTGAAACTGACCGATGCTTGCCGTCCAGTATTGCGCGGTGAACAAACCTTGATGCTGCGTAAAGACGTCAAAACCGAAAAAACCAAGCGCGATAAAAACGACCGCCGCCAACCCAGCGGCAGTGCTGACAGCGCGCTTTGGAACGCTTTACGCGCCAAACGCCGCGAACTGGCCGATCAACAAGATGTCCCGCCCTACATTATTTTTAACGATGTAACGCTCATGGAAATGGTAGACCGCCGCCCCACTAATCATTATCAACTGTCGATGATTACCGGCATTGGTGAACGCAAATTAGAACTGTATGGCGATGAGTTTTTGGCGGTATTAGCCGAGTTTTCTGGGCAAAAAGATGATCACAGCGAAGTCAGCGATACGCTAACTGAAAGTTTGAATCTATTCCGGCTAGGTTACACAGTTGAGCAAATTGCCAAGCACAGACAACTCAGTGAAGACACGATTTACAACCATTTAGCTAAAGTCTTGGAAGCTGGTTTAATCAATTTGGACGAGGTCCTGACATTATCGGCTGCTGAAATTTCAGAAATTGAAGCCGTATTATTGGGACTACCAGAAGTGCAACGTAATGCACTCAAACCGGTTTATGAGCAGTTGGGGGGTGTTTATAGCTATGGGGTTTTGCGTTGTGTTAGGGCGGCGTTTCAGAGAAAACTGGGTTGAGCACCTTTTCAGGCGTTTGGGTTAGCTCGATAGAGCACAACCCAACAATCGAAGGCCAACACAGCTAACGCCCAATTTACATAACTATTGAGGTTATTAGAACCATGACTACCTTATCCATTCGTTTAGCTGAAGACATGGCTGAAAGACTAAAAGATATTGCCAAAATCAGAGGTATTAGCCTTAACAAATTGATGCTTGAGTTTTCCGCACCAGCACTTGCAGAAGACGAAGCCAAGCAGCGTTTTATGGCTGCAAAGATACGCGGTAATGCGAAACAGGCTTTGAAAATGCTAGATGAATTGGATGCTATGGGACTTTGAGTGTAATTGAGTCAAGTTAATCGGCTTCTTTTTCTTCTATCAATCACAAGGATATGAGTTTGCTTTTAAGTGTAAGTTGGGGTCGTTGGATAGAGCGCAACCCAACAATCGAAGGCCAACGTGTGGGTTACGGGTTACAGCTATACCCTAAAACCGTCTAACGGAGTGGGGTAAGGGGAAATTAGGGATTCAATGTTTTGAGTTCTACAACCAAAATCACTCCGCAATAAACCCCCCAAACGCCCGACTCCCCTCTCCGGTTTTAATTGTATTAACCACTTTCAAATTCTTAGTATCAATCACTGAGACATTATTATCGAACCAATTAGCGACATAGACCTGATTGTCATCGCTATCGGTGCTGATGCCTTCCGGTTTATCACCGACCGTAATCGCTTCCAATTCTTTCAAACTGGCGGTATCAATCACCGACACGGTGCCGTCGTCTTGATTGGTGACTAATAACCGACTGTCGTTTAACGCTAACGCTACCGCATAAGGTCTTGCTCCGACTTTGATGGTGGCGAGGCGTTTTAGGGTTTGGCTGTCTAACACGGTGACATCATTGCTTTCGACATTAGCGGTGTATAAGCGTTTGCCTTGGTTGTCGATAGCGATGCCAAATGGATGGGCACCGACTTTGGTGGTGGTGCGAATGGTGAGTTTTCTCAGGTCGATTTGGGAAATCGAATCATCAACGCGGTTGGCAACGTATAGCCAACGGTTGTCTGGACTGACAGTCATGCCTGATGGTGATTTGCCAACGGTAATCACTTTCAGTTGTTCAAAACTGCGGGCATCAAACACGGTAACCGAGTTTTCATACCAATCGGCGACAAATATCAGCTGGCCTGTTTGATCGACAGTAATCCCTAATGAAGCGCCGCCGACTTTGACTTTGCGTAGATTTTTTAATTTATCGCTATCTAACACCGCAAAACCACCGGCTTCGGGGGTGCTGATATAGACTTGTTTTAGCTTTTTATTAACCGCAACCCCAGCTGGTTTCCCTTCAACCTTAATCGTATCAATCACTTGCTGGGTTTTGGTATTGATTACCGATACTGAATTATCCAATTGATTGGTAATAAAAGCGCGAGATTCGGCGCAAGCCGTATTAGCAATCAACAACAGCGTTATTGCGGCAAGTAAAGGTTGAATAGGCATGGGATAAAAACGAGTGAGGAAAGAGGGAGTCGGTTCTCATAGTGATTATGAGAACCGAAGATAGCTATACGTTAAGAATTAACGTTTTACGTCGATATGAACCGCTGGTGTAGCACTTGGAGTGACTTGTTTAGCCAAAGCAGTTAAGCCTTTGGTTAAAACGTCAGTCACTGCTTTG
>JBJSYX010000355.1:0-4021 GCA_046090005.1 Methylomonas sp.
CTTTAGTCTCACCCTCTACTACAAATATCCGAGTTCCATCCTTGATAGCCTTTTCTAGGCGATCTTGATGGTAAAGGGGGATGGACTTGTACTGAATATCGCCTATACCCCAATCCCATTTTTTACCATTATCTGTGGAATGCTGTTGTTTTATGTCTTTTTCCCAGATACCGTTCTTTTGGCAGTCTTTCCGGTACACCCGAACTCTCAATCCATTGGCAAGAGGGGGATAAAGGAAGTATTGGGTCTTTTCTTCTTTGTAAGCGGAAAATTTAGGTTCTTTCTTAAGATAGTAATACGGCTTGCCTTGGCTATCCTTTTTACTTGATTTTTCCCATCCTGGCGCGGGTTCAGCGTCTCGCATACAGACTGAGATAGTATTGCCATCATCGGCAATAAACCCATAACACCAATCAGGTTTGCCACAGTGGGGACAGGGATTGTTTTTATCGATCTTGACACGATTTGAAGATTGTGCTACCATAGGTTTATATGAAAAGTGTTTTGTTTACACAGCCCGCCTCCAAGCGGGTTTTTTATTGGGTAGAGGGGGGGACGGGGGACGAATCTAGGTATTTACTATCTTACCAGAATTTTCTGGATCGGTAAATACTACAATTACACTACACCTGTAAATCCTTACTCCGCTTAGGTTTTAAGCCATGCAAAGAGTTGTAAAAGGCAGCTTCACCCTCTTTTCTGGCATTGAGTTCAGTGTCAATAGGGATAATAAGGTAAGATTTGAGTGCAACTTCAATCACCTCTTGGTTTTTTAGCCCTAAAATTTCGGCTCGTATGCACACACCATCCCAAATATCTTCCTTTACGCGAACTGAGATAACTTTTGTTGATGAATTTTGACTGGCAGGCATAGACATAGTGCAATTTACAGAATTTTCTGTATTATATCATAAAAGTTGAGATTGGTTGTAAGTTTTTTGTAAGTTTTTTGTAAGCTAGTGTAAGATAGGAATATCTTACACAATATAATTTTATGGCTACACCAACTAAAAGAAGTTGAGTCTCTTTACTCAAAGCTAGATGAGTTGCAGAAGATGATTAAAGAGATTGATTTAGAAGATGTAAAGTCTTTTCTGTGTTCTGCCCCAAAGGAATTACAGAAAGAAGTTTACCAGTATTTACAAGATGATAAATCGTAATGGAGAATTGATATATCAGATGCAAGAGACTCTATCTCAATTAATAAAACTTTAATCGTTTCTAATACACATCTCGCTTCTACACAGTCTAAAGACGCTAATTTATCGAGCATTTGTTTATAGAGGATAGCTTTTTTCTCTTTATTGGTACAATCAAAATCAGAAAAAGGATCAACATTTTCTAGCTTTAATAATTTTTCGATCATTTCTTCAAGCTGAAAAAAGGCTGGCTCATTTAATATTAGTGGTTTTGTCATTGCCTTACTCCTAATCATTTTGATTTTTGACTAACAACTGATAATTGATTTCGCACTAATTTAATTTAGATAGTAGGGCTTTAATTACACTTAATGCAATACCCTCTGTTTTTTTTAGTCTAACTTAGACAGCAAAGCTTTAATTGCATTTAATGCTGCACCTTCTGTTGTATATTTTGGTACGCATGATGCAACTAATAACTCATCAAGCATCAAGTCAAAAAATTCTAATTGTTCCTCTTTATCAGAGAAAGGATAAACTGTATTACCGACTGTATTTGTTAGCTTTTCAGCCATTAGTGAAATTTGAGGGGTGGTGCGTGAGTGATAATTAATTTTTGTCTCATTGTTTTTTTCCAATTTAGACAATAGGATTTCAATAGTGTACCACGCAATTCCACACCAGCCTGTCATGTGACTACCTTTTGAATAGCAATTATAGAGGCTTATAAGCATTTGCTCAAAAACCTCTTCTTGGTCTTTTCTTTCTAGAGAAATCAATATTTCTTTACCGACTGTATCTGCTAATTTTTTAGATAGCAGTTCAATTGGAGAATTTGTGTGTGCGTGATTTTGACTCATTGTTTTTCTTTGGTTTATTTAGCATTTTTTACTGATAACTGATAACTAATTTTAATTTAATCTTTCTACAAAATCCAAGACTTTTTCCCATAACTCTTTAGGGAAATCTACAGTCATTGTGTCATCGTCTGTTTGTTTAGCATTCCCTTCGTTTGCTAAAGTCATCAACAAATATTTAATTTCTTTAGCTCTTGGAGTAAGCTTAATTGGTTTTGGCTCTAATTCGTCACTAGGTTTTACGTTTCCATTGGGGTCTAAAAAGGTTGGGTTTTTAGACTCTATAAAGTTGGCTGTTACCGATTCAACCAAAACTCCAGTAGCTTTTATTTCTTTTTCTTCTGCTATGGCTACAGCTTCTAAAAGAATAGTTTCCTTTTCTGAAAGTGTTAGTTCGTTTTTCCTTACAAGATTGTGCAAGGTTGTTTCAGACACCTTGTTTTCGATTGCTTTTAGTGTCGGATTAGAGAATGAAGAAATCTCTAGAGTTCGGTCGTACTCTGACTTTTTCCATCCTGTTTTTTGGCAAAATTGTTGGCATGATTGTTCCTCGGTTAAACCGACTAATCTGTCCTCATGTAGATGCCTTTTAATTAGTTTTGCTTTATCGTACACTGACAGTTTTTCGCTGTCAGTGCCGTAACTTAGCATTTGATACTCTAGATCGCGGACAGTCAAGCCTCCAATTAAAGGCTTAATAATTGATAAAACATTGGGGATGATAGTTCCTTGAGAAGCAAGTAATAACCAAGCTAAAACTCTCCGATGCCCGTCCATAGGAAATAGTCTATCACCGTCAGCGACTAAGTGCAGGGGTTGATAAATTGTTCCCGATGCTAGGATTTTATCGGCTAATTCTTGAATTAAATCTAGATCGTAAGCAATACGGGTATTCCATCCATTTTCTCCTGAAATAGCCTCGATTAAGTCTTGGCCAAAAGCTAGAGGTTTTTCGCTAGGTAGGATGTGCATTTTATCGTCATCATGAAGCCCTATTCTCGGTCCGATAAAACTACCATCGGATAACCTAAAGGAAATTAGCTGGGGATCGACTACGATAATTTCTCCTCTGGCAGAACCATAGGTTCGGATTGTTTCTTTTTTTGTAGCCATTTTACTCCTTAGTTGTATATTGTATTGTCAGTTATCTCTTTATACCAGCTTTTTTCTACTAGGAAAATTGACGCTAGTGTTAAAGCTTTTCTAAAAAGATGTGGATGTTTTTTGAGAGAAGAAGGAGTAGTAACTCCTGTACATATAGGCATAAGAATAGTTGTAACAAACCAAAGCTTAAGCCGATTAAGAAAGGAAAGATTCCATTTGTCATCAGATAAATACGGAAAGATATATCCTTCTTCTATATCTCCTTTCCACCACCACACCAAGATGTCATTGGTTACTTGGCTAGTTTCAGATTTTTTCAATAAATTATCAATCCAATCTTGTGATTCAAGAGATAATTCGAGATATTTATTTGTAATCATAAGCTTAAGCAGTCGATCCTTGTATTGCGGATTGATGTTCATTGGTTTACTCCTTAGTTGTGTTTGGTTTGTAAGTTTGGTTATTCCTTACTTTATCGGTATCATCTTCTACAAAATAACAAGAGGCTATAAAAACACATTGGAAAAGAAGACTATAGTTTTTTCTGAGTCTTTTAGGTATTGCTACACCTGTTAAAAACGAAAAGATAAACAAGTCTATACTCGTTTTAAAGTGCCATAAACACCCTACTTTTTTATCCTGATCAGCGTCGATAAATGCACCAGTTAAAAGTGTTTCTATGTCGTCTTCTTTGATTGCAGTGTCATGGAATTGTTTTAGTATTGTCGATTTAATAAAACTTTTCTTTGCTTTATTTATTAAACAATTAATGTATTGTTTAGCTTCGCTTGATAGATCATCGTAGCTTAAATCGATTAGTATTCGATAGGTTTGAGTTTTCATTGTTTTTACTTTCCTAATGAGTGTTTTTACTAATAACTGATAACTAATAACTGACCATTAAAAATCTTCACTAAGAAG
>JBJSYX010000356.1:0-2365 GCA_046090005.1 Methylomonas sp.
GGGTCACCCGGTACCATCAGAAAGGTGTGGTTCGATACCCAGGAAGAAGCCATTGTCGCCGGGAAGAAGTTGTGTACCGCTAAATGTAAAAACGGCTATCGAATTCGCTCAGAAAAATGATGTGGGGCATTTAATGTTCCCGTTTAGCTCTTATGCACCGCGAAAAGGCCGGTCGGATCGTGGGGCTTTTTATTGCAAACTGTAGCACTAAGCGTTATATTCAAAAGACAACACTAGTGGAATAAACCAACAGGACTGTGTGCGGATTTTCAAAAATAAGGCGTTCACACGATTTGCCAAAAAATCAGGAATAGACGATGCGAGTCTCTGTAAGGCCATCAGTGATGCCGAAAGGGGATTGCTGGATGCTGATTTGGGTGGTGGCGTCATTAAACAACGTGTCGCTCGCAGTGGTGCCGGCAAATCTGGCGGATTCCGCACCCTGATCTTGTTCCGTATCGGTTCACTCGCGTTTTTTGTGCATGGTTTTGCCAAAAATGAACAGGCCAACATAGATGATGATGAATTGGTCGCTTTACGGAAATTAGCGGCTGTCATGCTGGAGTATGACGATGCAGCACTGAACTGCGCATTGGCAAATAAGACATTGATAGAGGTAATCTGCGATGAAAAAACAATACCGTAGCCGTTTGATGGCCTCCGTGCATGAAACCGCCGAAGGTTTGCATGAGGCGGGCGTCATGGATAAACGCACTATACGCAAATTTGATGAACTATGCTTAACGCCAGTCAAACCCTTACAGCCAGAAGAAATCCGTGCGCTTCGGCAACATGAACGCGCAAGCCAAGCCGTCTTTGCACGGTATTTGAACGTCACGACCGGCCTGGTCAGCCAATGGGAACGCGGTGAGAAACACCCAAAAGGCGCATCATTGAAGCTTCTGTCCTTGGTCGCCAAGAACGGACTGGAAGCGATTGCCTAAAGCGAAATCGGCCAATGTTATTAGGACTTACGCATTGACGGAATGCCTGAAATTGTGGATTCACATATTCTTTGCCGAGCAGGAAGGTGATGGATAGTTATGCCGAGTTCGCCCGGGCACACGGGCAAGTGCCTTGTGCGGAATATGCGCAACCGCATCGCTCACCGCGACTTCGACGTCAACCTCGATGTGGTGTGGGACACCGTGCAGACAGCACTATCGGAATTGCTCAAGCTTCAGCAATTGTGAAATGTACTTCTAACAATTGCGCAAACTCGGACGGCCGAAAGTGGCGCCGCTTCGCTCTGCCAGTTTCGATCCTCGGTTACGCAAGCCGTTATGCCTTGTGTCGTGCCTCCCGAGGGTAGCCGTTGCTCTCGCATCCCATCCACCACGAAAGCCCGTTCCCCTTTTTTTATGTAAATTCTGCATTCTCTGAGGAGCAATGTGCTGCGCTTGAGTATTTATTTTTGCAAGACGAGTGGCAGCATCGGGAGGGAGGGTTTTATCGGTGTTCTCTTAGGGACGTTAGTGACAATATTCCAGCTACGTTTCAGACGGAAGTGCTCGATAGAATGCGCGAGATTACAGGATTGCCTCTCATGAATCGTGTTGTGGTCACGGCTCAACGAATGCTGCCTGGACAAGTCATTGGTATACACAGCGACCGGCCACTAGTGGGTTATGAGATTGCGCGACTGGTCGTGCAACTCAATAAGCAATGGCAAGCTGAGCATGGCGGTATTCTGGAATTATTCTCTTCGCCGGAGAGTGAAGCGGTTTTCAGTGTTAATCCCGAGTACAACAAAGCCTTTGGCTTTCTTCTTCACGTCGATTCATACCATGCAGTTACTGAGGTTATCCAGCCGCGACAAACAGTAGTCTTCAATTTCTGGCATGCGGCGAATTCACTAGAACTTGCCACGCACGTTCAAGCCTTGTTTGCCAATAGCCATTTCTCTGAGCTGCCGGCAGTCCTCGATCCTGTTGCCTCGGCTGCAGAATTAAGTCTCCCCGAGGATACGACATTTCGTGCCGGCACAGCGGCGATTGCACTACATCGCTGGGGCTATGATAAGTCAACCATTGTTACCGGGTACCTGCACAGCGCAGGTCTTTCTATTTGCGATACTAACGATCCCGAAACCTATGCCGCCGTGTTATTGGCGGATTGGGT
Organism: Methylomonas sp.; assembly: GCA_046090005.1. GTDB lineage: Bacteria > Pseudomonadota > Gammaproteobacteria > Methylococcales > Methylomonadaceae > Methylomonas. Next base: position 2,122 of record JBJSYX010000356.1, read on the forward strand.
CGCCTGTTTGTATCGGGATTCGTTTGATTTGGCACGTTGGAATATCTTGCGACGCGAACTTGAAGGAATAGAAGTGTTTACACGCCTGATGCCTACATGGCAGCTCTGTCTGCCAACGATTCCGGTCGCAAAACCACCACTAATTCCGATATGATTACGCCAATAGTCGATGACGGCTTTGGGACGTGGCAAATAGTCGGAATCAACCGTTGCTGTCTGCCGTTCAGGCTTCGCTATGGAACGT
>JBJSYX010000357.1:0-3790 GCA_046090005.1 Methylomonas sp.
TGTGTATCGATTGCAAAACCCTTGATGAAATTCGCGAAAAACAACTAGGCTAATTCTGTCTACGTCAACACCTTATATTGGCCGGTTCGCCCCCTCGCCTACCGGCCCGCTTCACTTAGGCTCACTTTACACTGCGCTGGCCAGTTTTCTCGACGCCCGACAGCAGCAAGGTCAGTGGTTATTACGAATTGACGACTTAGATACGCCACGAGTTGTTAAAGGTGCCAGCGATGCCATTCTCAATTGCTTAGACCAATTTGAACTGCATTGGGATGGCGAAATTTACTATCAAAGCCAACATCTTGATCAATACCACGCAGCCATCAAGCAATTAGATCAACAACAAGCCCTCTATCCTTGTTACTGCAGTCGAAAACAACTACTCAACAACCTCACCCCTTACCCTGGATTTTGTCGCGACCAATCACCTGTAAGCCAGCGAGAATACGCAATACGGATTAAAACTGTTGATCAAAGCTTGGTTTTTAATGACTTGTTGCAAGGGGAAATCAGGGAAAACATCGCCAGCCAACACGGCGATTTCATCATCCAGCGAAAAGACCGCATCATCGCTTATCAATTAGCCGTTGTCATCGACGACCATCTGCAAGGGGTTAACCATATTGTCAGAGGCTACGATTTGCTCGAATCAACCGCTAAACAGATTTATCTACATCAATTGCTTGGCTATCAAGCGCCGAGTTATATGCACGTACCGGTTATAGTCGATCAACAAGGCCAAAAACTCAGTAAACAAAGCTTTGCCCAAGCCGTTGACGATAGCAACCGTTCACGGACTTTATTACAGTTACTGACATTATTAAAACAAAATCCCCCATCCACCTTAGCAAGCGCATCAGTCAAACAACTATTGCAATGGGCTATAGAAAATTGGCAACCGCAAAAACTTAGCGCCATTACGATGATAAATGCAGAAAGGAAGGCAAAAAAAGCTGAAATCATCGTGATGTGATTTCAGCTGGCAAGAAAGGCAATAAACAAACTAAATTTTTAGCTCTTTTAAATGTACCAAAGCTTGTTCAACTAATTTAGTGGCTTCTTCGGAATGCCCGACTCTACCGTGAACAATGGCATTATTTAAGGCGTTGATTGCAGCATCGCTATGGACTTTACTTTCAGCGCTCGCCGATTCGGAAAAGTTTTTTGCGTGTTTAAGTGATTCTTGAAGATGCTCGACCAACATCGCAGAATGACCTGAACTGCCATGAACGATTGCAGTATTAGCATGTTCAATTGCTTGTTCAGAATGATTTTTGTTGTTGGCTTGAGCCGAACCTAATAAACTCAAAAATAATATAGAAGTGATTAATATAGTTTTTTTCATGACATTACTCCTAATGGAAAACGGGTATAAAAACACCATACTTTAATTTTCCACAAACAAACCGAAAGTCAAATTAAAACTATTTATTCTGAAACAGGTCTTTTAGGAACCATCAATTTACTAAGTCTTTTATTTTTCCAATGATTTAAAAGCCTAAACAAGAGTAACAAAGAAATTAAAGTTCCATAAAAAATAGGTTGAACTAAATTACCTTTCAACTGCCATAGATAATGAATCACAGCAAATAAAGCTGAAAAATAAATAAGTCGATGAATTTTTTTCCAATTCTTTCCTAGCTTTTTCTTAGCATAGTTTGGCGACGTAATAGCCAACACCGTAATAATTAAAAAACTAAATAAACCAAGCCAAATATAAGGACTCTCTATAACGTCCGTGGCAATAATAGACCAATTCAACGCATTATCGACCACTAAATAAACTAAAACATGCACTAGAGAATAGCCAAAGCAACAAAGACCGAATAACTGTCTATAATCTGCCATACCCCGCCATCTCGTAATAACCTGAATGGGTGTAATTGCCAAAGTTACACATAAAAAATTTAAAGACCAATCACCTAGACGGATATGGAGTGTCTGAATTGGATTTCCACCTAGATTATTAAATAAAACATCAATCAATAAAAAAAATAACGGTAAAAAACACGCAATTATTGAAATATGCCAAGGATTTTTAAAATTAATCACCATTAGAAAAAATGCCGTAAGTCCATATTTTTGTATAAACTGGCGACTTGATCACCGTAGCCATTAAACAATTCAGTTTCTCTACGAGCAGTAAAAAAACCAGCGCCTAACAAACGCTCACTGTTTTGACTCCAACGAGGATGCGGGACATTAGGATTAACATTGGCATAAAACCCATATTCGTTAGGTGCAGAACTGTTCCAACTAGTCAAAGGGGCTCGTTTTAACAATTCGATTTTAACAATCGCTTTAATACTTTTAAAACCATATTTCCAAGGCACCACTAAACGCAAAGGCGCTCCATTTTGTTTAGGCAAAGTATTACCATAAGCACCAACCGCTAAGAGGGTTAAAGGATGAGTAGCTTCATCGATTCTTAAACCCTCAGTATATGGCCAAGTCAAAACATTAGACTTTAATTGATTAGGCATTAATTCAGGATTAAAAACTGACGTGAACTTAACAAAATCAGCTGTCGACAGTGGCTTAGCTAATTTTAATAAATTAGCTAAAGAAAAGCCCATCCAAGGCACTACCATAGACCAACCTTCAACACAACGAAAACGATAGATATATTCTTGTATAGACTGACTTTTTAAAACATCTTCTAAATTCAATTTGAGCGGATTTTCAACTTCACCACTAATTTCAAGTTGCCAAGGGTTAGTTGGAAAGTTTTTAGCTAGTTGCGTTGAATCTTCCTTGTTAAAACTAAATTCGTAATAATTAGTGTAATTTTTGAAAATATCAACCGAAGTTGGTGTTAACTTTTCAGTGATTTGGCTATTGGCGAAAACATTGTTAATGCCAGTTGATAAACCTAAAGTCGATAAGCCTAAGGCTTTGATGATTTGACGGCGCTGGGTAAATACTAATGAATCAGTGATTTCGCTCGCGGCAATAGGGTGTTTTGATTTAATCAGCATATCCTTATCCTTATGTAGAAAAGGCGTTATTTACGTTTGCCTTTAGGAATCCAAGATAAAATTTGTTTTATTTTTCGTTCTGTAACAAATGCTAGAGAAAATAGCTGAATAATATTATCAGCTTCAATCAACTCCAACCCAATATCTTGTGGCACCAATTCTTTTCTAGTGCCAAATAACTTATCCCAAAACGATAAAACAATCGCATAATTACTATCGTGTTCGCTGCGGACTTTAGAATGATGAGTGCGATGTAATGAAGGTGTAATAATGAATTGTGAAATCAAATCTTCGTTGGGTATTTTTAAATTGGCATGATGAAAAAAGATAAAGAACAACTCGATGATCTCAATTGTTAACACTAGGTAAGCATCAACCCCAATGATAACGACAAACAGGCATTTATAGATAATTTCCAATAGTAAATCGAAAACATGAAATCTAAAACCGGTTGAAACATTAAAGCTTTTATCGCTATGATGAATTTTATGAAAACGCCATAAAAACTCATATTTATGACTGGCATAATGCCAAGCGTAAATAGATAAATCAAATAAAGCAAAGGTTAAAACAGATTTTAAAAACCCGTTATTCAAGCCACTCAACAACCCAAAGTTTGAAAACTGCTGAGCAACTAAAAATAATGATGAAGCTCTTAGAGCTGTTAATATGACATTATTGATCAAAAAAGCTGATGTATTGGTCACCAGAGACTCTTTATAGACTTTTTTATCAAAATGTAAGTAGGGTCTTAATTTTTCAAGTATCAACAACAAAATGAAAGCTAAAATAGCGAGACTAAACAAGCCCTC
>JBJSYX010000358.1:0-5034 GCA_046090005.1 Methylomonas sp.
GGGTCGCCGCAGGACGCGGCGAGTTGGCAAAGGGACAGGAAGTCCCTTTTGCCAACCCCCAGTAGAAGTTTCAGGGCGCAGGAAGCAAGCGGCAGTCGGGTGGACTTTCTTTTGGTTACTTTTCTTTGCCCAAACAAAGAAAAGTAACTCGCTTGTCGGTGCGACCAATCGGCAGGATAGCCGATTGGCATTTACCCTTTAGGGCGAAAAACACGGATGTTTTTCGTGAAACCGATATTAAAATAAGCTTCGCAACGCGAAACCTTATTACGAATAACTAAAATTGCAACCGATGTCTGATGGCGTTGGTTAAATTTGGGTTAAGCGATTGATCCAACTCAGCTTTACTTAGTGAAACCACAAACTCGCAAGCCCCCTATTTGATATGACCACCGACTCGCTCGACACTTATTACCGCCAAGTTCAAGAAATCATCCTCGACCGACAAGATTGGATTAGCGGCTTATTGCCCGCCAGTACCGCCGTCAATACGCACGGCAATTACACCGACGCTTGGGTGCGCGATAACGTCTACAGCATTTTAGCGGCATGGGGCTTGGGCTTGGCGTATCGCAAACAAGGACTGGATGCCGAGCGTGCTTATTCGCTTGAGCAAAGCACAGTAAAGTTAATGCGGGGTTTGTTGATTGCCATGATGCGGCAATCGGCTAAAGTCGAAAAATTCAAACATACTCAAGATCCATTGGATGCTTTGCACGCCAAATACAACACCCAAACCGGTGAAGTCGTGGTTGGTGATGATGAATGGGGACATTTACAGCTGGATGCGACTTCATTGTTTTTGCTGATGCTGGCGCAAATGACCGCTTCCGGTTTGCGGATTGTGTTTAGTTTTGATGAAGTTAACTTCGTGCAGAATTTGGTGCATTACATCAGCCGCGCTTACCGCACCCCTGATTATGGTATTTGGGAACGCGGTAATAAAATGAACCACGGTATTGCTGAACTCAATGCCAGTTCAATCGGTATGGCCAAAGCGGCGTTAGAAGCGATGTCGGGCTGCAATTTATTTGGGGCTGATGGTGAGCAAAGTGCTTTGATTCATGTGGTGAGTGATGATGTTGCCCGTACTCGTATCACCTTGGAATCGCTGTTGCCGCGCGAGTCGATTTCTAAAGAAGTCGATTCAGCCTTATTAAGCATCACCGGTTTTCCAGCCTTTGCGGTTGATAATCAAGCCTTGCGAGAAAGAACCGAGGCTTTGATCGTCGAGAAATTACAAGGTAATTACGGCTGCAAACGCTTTTTGTTGGACGGTCATCAAACTGTGATTGAGGACCATCAGCGCTTACATTACGAGCCGCATGAGCTAAAACAGTTTATGCACATCGAATGCGAATGGCCGCTATTTTTCTGCTATTTACAACTTAATCATCTGTTTGCTGGCAATCAACAACAAGCCGCTGATTATCGCCAGCGTTTGGATAACTTATTGGTCGAACAAAACGGTCAGTGGTTATTGCCAGAGGTCTATTTTGTTCCTGAGCATTTAATCGAAGCCGAAAAAGCCCAGCCGCACAGTCAAAGCCGTGTCGCCAATGACAACGTGCCTTTGGTTTGGGCGCAGAGTTTGAGTATTTTGGGCGGTTTGTTACAAGACCAATTGATTAGCTTGGATGATATTGATCCCCTCGGTCGCCACAAAATCAAACAGCGCAATCGTCAAATCACCGTGCAAATTGCTTTATTGGCAGAAGATGAACAACTACAAGCCGATTTGCAGCAACACGGGATTGCCTCGCAAACCTTGGCTGATATTGCACCGATTCAAGTGCGCGATGGTAGCGAGTTGGCGCAAGCTTATACCCAAGTCGGTCGTAATGATCGGATGGCTCTAACTGGACGGCCATTGCGTCAGTTACGCAGTATGGCGACTGCCAAGCTGTATCGATTGGCGGGTGAGTCATTGCTATTTTTGCCACAGTTTATTAACCAGAAGGGATTTTATATCGCCTTGGATAATCGTTTGCTAATTCAGCGTTTGAGCACTGAATTGGCCTATATCAGTCAGCAATGGGACTGCCAAGCGTCACCATTGCTCGTCATTAATATCAAACACAATATGCTGGTCGAGGAAGACCGAGATTTATTGCTGGCATTTATTGCCCAGCTACAAGCTGGCCAAGTGCAACAAACCCCAGTTCGGCTTAATTTGTTAACAGATCAATTGCTAGAATCGATTTGCTGCGAACAAATTAATTATCTGCATGATTTTCGTTTTTCAGCAGCCAATTGGGAAGATATTGACCGACCTTTTGGTTATTTATTGCCAACTAATCCAGATCAGGTTTACAGCTTTTTAGACAGCTTTGTGCTCACCGAATGGGAAATTAACGATGATTATTTCCTGATTCAACAATTACAAACTAATCCTAATTTGTACGCACAGCTCGAAGTATTGAGTTTGCTGAGTCAGCGGCATGGCTTGGATTATCAAACTGGCTTGGTGGAAAATTGTCGAGTGCGGGATTTGCTGGAAGAAGTTTATGCGCGGGCAGGGGATCAACACCTTTGGTATATCGTTCGTCGTTGTGCGGGGTTGTTGGGCAAATACGATATTAACCTTGAGCAAGCGGCGACTGAGATTTTGGTGCGTCAACATGGCTTGACCTTAGGCCGTGCTTATAGCGGTAAAGCTACCTTGTCACGGCCTGCCGACTCATCACAAATTTTAGACATTATTCGTCAGTTCAATCCCAGCGATAGCAGTCAGCAGATTTTGATTCAAGAGTTGATTATTTACCTTGGTATGCTGATTAAGCGCAATCCGGCTTTGTTTGTTGATATGCACACGATTCGGGTTGGGCATATTTTGCAATTGATTATTGCTCGCCAAAAACGCTTAACCAGTACCTCGTTAGACTATGCCTTCAATGACATTTTGGCCTTGGCACCGCATCAATTAGCACAATCGGTGCAAGAGACTTTAGAGGACTACAGCAACAGTGAAACCCAGCTAGGCGAAGTGGAAAGCTTGCGTTACGGTGGCTCCAAAGGTGATGTAAGCACCGCCAGATTTTCAGTAGCGATGGATCCTGAAACTGGCAATCAAGACTGGTACGCTTGGCGTGAACAATGGGGTAGCGTTGGTCGAGAAAATGAAGCCTTTTTCAGCGGTGTCTGGGATTTATTGCATCATTGCAAGGGTTTAATGATTGGCGAGAAATACAACAGTAAACGCCGGATTGATAGTGAAATTATGTTGGCGCAAATGACGGCTGGCGAACAGAGTTTTAAGCTACATATCAATCATATTCTCAACAAAATTCAGGCACCGATTTATCGGCAATTAAGTGTCGAAGCCTTGCGGGCTTTGGCTTATGTGGTGCGGGATAATCCTGAGTTTTATGTGGACGATACTTTGGTGACCGATATTTTAATTGGTCATGCGGTACGGATTAGCTGGTTGCAAAAACATCCGCAATTCCGTGACCATTATGAAGAATGTGTGTCACTGGCTTGGCAGGCGTTTTACCAATTGCCACCTCATGCGGTAGCCAATAGTATTCTGGACGCATTGATTTATTTACTTAACCAATCCGAGGCGTAACGACGATGATTTTAGCCGGTGATATTGGCGGCACCAAAACGGTTCTTGCCCTGATCGAAACACAAGCCGATGGCAGTTTAATTGTGCGTCGTGAACAAACCTTTGCTAGTGGTGATTACCCGACGTTTGAAGAAATTCTGCAATTATTTTTGTTAGATGAAGTGGCTGTCAAAGCGGCTTGTTTTGGCATTGCAGGACCAGTGATCAATCAACGCTGTCAAACCACTAATTTGCCTTGGTTGTTAGATGGTGAGCAGCTGAAAACCATGCTGGCTACCGAGAAGGTTAAGTTATTAAATGATTTAGAGGCGATGGCGGTTGGCATGTTGCATCTAAAAGCCGATGAATTTATCGAGCTAAATCCTAACGCTAAGTCGCAAATCGGCAATATTGCTGTGATTGCGGCTGGTACTGGTTTAGGAGAAGCGATTTTGCATTGGAATAGTGAACATTATCAGCCGATAGCGACCGAGGGTGGTCATTGTAGTTTTGCACCGCAAACCGCTCAGCAAGATGCTTTATTACAGTATTTGCGCGGCTTGTATCCCGAGCATGTCAGTTATGAACGGATATTGTCCGGTATTGGTTTTAGTCATCTCTATGATTTTTTACGCGATACGGGTTTTGCCGCTGCTTGTCCGATTGTGCCAGATGCTAAAGATTGTGATGGGATTGATCGTAATGCCTTGATTTCAAGATTAGGTGTGCAGGGCGAAGATAAGTTGTGCCAAGAAGCGGTGCGTTTATTGGTGGAAATTTACGGTGCTGAAGCTGGTAATCTGGTTTTGAAAAGTTTTGCTACTGGTGGTGTGTTTATCGGTGGTGGGATTGGGCCAAAAATCAGGCCAGTATTGGAATCTGGTGTATTTTTGAAAGGCTTTACTGCTAAAGGGCGGTTTCAACCGTTATTGTCCAGCGTTTCTGTGAAATTATCGTTAAATCCGAAAACGCCGTTGTTGGGGGCGATGTATTTTTATGCTTGATTAGAGGATGGTTAAAGTTTCAGCGCTTTCGGTATGCACCAAATCGCCACTGCGCTGTAAAACAAAATAGCCACGTTGCAAGGCTTCTTTTTTAGCGTCTTCATTGATATGAAAGGCGGCAATCGCCCCGTATTGTTTAAAGTCCTGATAAATCGGAAACAGCTGTTTAAAGCATTGCATTTTGCGATCTAATTTATCTAAATCGTTGGCATGGGCTTTGTATTTCACTTCGACAATTCCCACCGCATTGCCATTGGTCATCACTAAATCATATTCTTCCTGAATTTGGCCGCGATGTTTTTGCATGTTTTTAACCACATCGTCGAAATGAATATTGCCTAAACGATTGTCTTTCAGCAGACTGTGTAAAAAGAATTCTTCGGCGACATCACCTTGATTTTTACCGATATTGCCTAACGTGATGCCAATTCGCTCTAGCTTTTCATCAGTGCGTTTCATTTGTTCATTGGTTGCTTTTTG
>JBJSYX010000359.1:0-5016 GCA_046090005.1 Methylomonas sp.
CATTCGATGGCCTTGTTAGCCGATGGCTGGCACATGGGAACCCATGTAATGGCGTTTATGATTGCAATTTTCGCCTATCGCTATAGCCGCATCCATCAGCAGGATCAAACTTTTGCTTTTAGTCCGGCCAAAGTTGGCATTTTGGGCGGTTTTGCCAGTTCGATTGCTTTGGCAATGGTGGCGTTGATGATGGTGGCGCAGTCGGCTGAGCGTATCCTGTTTCCACAAGCCATTCGCTTTGATGAAGCGACTATTGTGGCGATAGCTGGTTTGGTGATTAATTTGTTGAGTGCTCTATTGCTGAGGGATCAACATGATCACAGCCATCATCACCATCATAATCATGGACATGACCACCACGAACATCATCACGACCATAATTTACGCGCAGCTTATCTGCATGTGATAGCCGATGCGATGACTTCAGTTTTGGCGATTATTGCCTTATTAGCAGGTAAATATTACGGCTGGGATTGGCTAGATACCGTGATGGGGTTTGTCGGTGCGGTGGTGATTTTGATTTGGGCTTGGGGTTTGATTAAAGAAACCAGCCCGATTTTATTGGATCAAAGTGTTGGCGACGATTTTGAACGATTGATTCGCCAAGTCATAGAGGAAGATGGTGAAGCTAAAATCGTTGATTTACATGTTTGGCGATTAACCGCCGGTCATTGTGCTGCGATTATCAGTCTGGTCAGTCAAACGCCAAAATCACCGAGTTATTACAAAGGCTTATTAACCGACTTAGTTGATATTGATCATCTAACAATCGAAATTAATACTTGTGTTGGGGATGATTGTCGAATTGTTTGATTAACTGTAAGCAAACAACCCTTAACACATTTAAACTGTAGGGTACGCACCGCGTACCGATGGACGCCTTAGCATAATTGACTTAGGCTGTTGCGATTGACCAAGCATTGATATACGCAATTGCTTTTTGACAAATAGAAAATTACCTTAATAATGGTTACCACTTTTAAAATCGGTTAAAAATACAAAATGGCATTGGATACCCAGAAAGAAAATCAAGCAACCACAGTAATTTCTGTCGATTTGGATGATCGAGCATTCCTATTTCCTGAAACTCGAAATATTGCGCAACTCAGGTTTTCAGCTCAATCCCACAGCGCGATCATGCTTGAGTTCGTGTTTGCGCACAATGTAAGTCGATTAGCACCTGTATCAATCTTATTGCAATTTCAAGATGCGAAATCTTTGTGTATGCGCTTAATTGATGCCGTTTACCGGGCGCAAACACAAAACGTGATTACTGATTCCGCACGGATTTCTATCACGATGGCAACTAATGGTTACATCTTAACTATTGAAGAGACTGGAAATCAGCGACAGTTTTATATGAGCACGGTCAGTATTTGGCGAGTTTGCAATGCTTTATGCCGCTTGGTTGATATGCAATCGCCAATTTTATCGAATTGAGTTAGCAATTAATTGTTCAACATCAAACTCACAACCACCACAACCGGAACAGGCACCGGTATTGCGAGAAATACTGTCTAAATCTTTAATACCTTGATTAATAAGGCTAACAATTTGCTCGCAGGTAGTACCACTGCAACGGCAAATCGGTTCGTCTTGGTTTAATGTATCCATAGTTATGCTAAGTTTGAAAGCTAAAAAACGGCCAAATTCAATCAATTTGGCCGAATCGAAGACTGCGTTTAGTGGTGACAGCCGGTGCCGTGAATATGGCCATGGGCGATTTCATCAGCGGTTGCAGGTCTAACATCAACCACTTCAACGTCAAAATTCAAATGTTCACCGGCTAATGGATGGTTGCCGTCGATAGTGACATCATCGCCATCAATGGCAGTAATAGTGATAACACCTGAGCCGTAGCTAACATCGGCGTGAAATTGCATACCAATTTCCACATCCATGCCTTCAAACATTTTTTTAGAAACCACTTGCACCATGTTTTCGTCAATCAAACCATAAGCGTGTTCTGGTTCGATAGATACATTCAGTTTATCGCCAGCTTTTTTGCCTACCAAGGCTGCTTCTAAGCCAGGAATAATATTGCCGGCACCGTGTAAATACAGCAATGGCTCTGAACCAATCGAACTGTCTAGTTGCTCGCCGCTGTTGTTGGTTAAGGTATAATGAAATGAAACAGCTGTGTTGTCGGTGATTTGCATAAACGCCTTATCAGTTAAATTTTAGAAGCTCCATTATACCCGCCGAGAAAAAACATGTCGCGCTGGAGACCGCCGCGTCCTAAATCATCACCTTATGTTACCGCTCAAGGCTATCAAGTTTTAGAAGCCGAGTTAAAACAGCTTTGGGAACGCCGTAAGCATGTAACCGCAGCGTTGTCTGCCGCAGCAGCTGAAGGCGATCGCTCGGAAAATGCTGAATACATTTACCGCAAAAAAGAACTGCGCGAAATTGATAGACGAATTCATTATTTGCAAAAGCGTCTACCGAGCTTAACGGTTGTTTCTGAAAAACCCAGTAATCAAAGCCAAGTATTTTTTGGTGCTTGGGTTACTTTAGAAGACATGGCGGGCGAGGAAGTCACTTATCGCATCGTCGGTGCCGATGAAATTGATACCAGCGGTGGTTTGATTAGTTTGGATTCGCCATTGGCGCGGGCTTTGTTAAAGAAAAATCTCGATGATGAAGTGGTATTTCGCCAAGCTGAACGTGAACTGCGTTATTACATTGTTGATATAACCTATTGAAAAATCATGATTAGCATTATCCAACGAGTTAGCCAAGCCAAAGTGACCGTCAACGCCATTGATATTGGCGTTATTAATCAAGGCATCATGGCCTTGTTAGCGGTCGAGCGAAATGACACTGAACAACAAGCCGATCGTTTGTTAGAGCGAATATTAAACTACCGTATCTTTGCCGATGACAATGACAAAATGAATTTGAGTTTACGCGATATTAACGGTGGCTTACTGATTGTCCCGCAATTTACTTTGGCCGCAGATACTGAAAAAGGCAATCGCCCTAGTTTTGGTCCTTCTGCCCCCCCCGAACAAGGCTTAGTTCTGTTTAATTACTTGCAACAACAAGCGCTTAAAATCTATCCCGTCTGTCAATTTGGTCAATTTGGCGCTGATATGCAAGTGGCATTGATTAACGATGGACCAATAACCTTTACCTTACGCTGTAAAAATAAACTGTAGCATCGACTGATTTGGTGCAAGCTTCTTGCTAATAACAATATTCATGGAATCATTAAAATCATTGATAATCAATCAATTACAAAACCACAAAAATTAAACTATGTTAAATAACATAGTTTAATTTGCGGGAATTAGATAAGCTTATACAATGAAGTCATTATCAATCTGGCTGAGAGGTGCCCCATGAAAATTCAACACTTATTACTTGCTTTAACATTGCCTGCGGTTTTGGCATTAACCGGTTGTGAAACCACACCAACTACAGAAGTTGCTGCTGAACCTGCGGTTGTTGCACCTGCAGCGGCACCAGTTGCTGAAATAGCTCCTGCGGCCACACCTGTTGCCCCAGTTAGCCACGAACATTGTGCTAAACACAAAGCTGAAGCCGCTGCCCACGACTGCAAAGCACATTGCGCTAAACACAAAGGCAAAAAAAATAAAGCTTGCATCGAACATTGCAAAGCCCCAGCTGCCGATCACGATTGCGCCAAACATTGTGCAGAGCATCCAGGGGTTAAAGATCAAGCCTGCGCTCAACATTGCTCACAACACGCTGATGCCAAAGCCCATGAATGTGGCACTGAACATTGCGCTCACCACGAAGCAGCTGCGGCTAAAAGCTGTGACAAATCACATTGTGCCCATCACAAAGGTGTAGCTGCTCATGAATGTGGCGCGGCTCATTGTGAAAAACACGGTGGATCAATGTCAGATTGCTGTGGTTCAGAACACAAATGTGACAAATAAGCTGTTTCGCATAGCTTAAAAATGAAGCTTGATAGCTCCAAGGCTATCAAGCTCACCATCACCAAGGCAATAAACTGCCGTCATACTTTACAAAACTGCCCGACAGCTCAAATTGAAAAGCTTCAATTTGCTGACGCATTCCCTTGACACTTTCTTCAACATCAATCAAACCATTTTTACCACCCATATCAGTTCTAACCCAACCTGGATGCAAAATTAAAACCCCCAATTGGCGCGGTTTAACATCAATCGACAGGCTCTTCATCACCGCATTTAAACCTGCTTTACTGCTCCGATAAAGCAAACTGCCACCGCTGCTATTGTCGCTAATACTACCCATTAAACTACTAATCACGACCACTAACTTGTCTGCGCCCCGCTCTAGCTGACTCAAAAAAGCTTCAGTGACTTTAACAGGGGCCATCGTGTTGACGGTTAAGGTTTGTTGCCAAGTTTGATAATCCAAATTGCCAAAACCTTTGCCAGCAGTGTCCCCATAAACCCCAGCATTATTAATCAACAGATCAATCGCTTGTGATTGCAATCGATTGGATAAAGCATCAATCTGAGCGAAATCAGCAACATCCAAGGCTTCAACTTGAATTTGTGGATATTGCTTGGCTAAATCTTTCAATTCAGTTGCCGAATCAGGTTGGCGACAAGCAGCAATCACTTTCCAGTGAGCGACAGCGTATTGACGAACAAACTCTAAACCTAGACCACGATTTGCCCCAGCAATCAAAACAGTTTTCAAAATCAAATCTCCATTAAATATAAATTAAATCAATTCATTACAAAACTTACTTAAAGTAACTTACAGAACATTGTTAACGTTGAATAAAGCAGTTTATTAAGAGTTTCCCGTGAAACAAAATCAGCCGCCACCACCCTTCTTGACCATCATTCCTCGTGAAGGGTTGTAACCAACAATCGCTGCACCCATAAAAATCAAAAATGCTACCGCAGTAAACACTAATCCTTGTAAATTTAGTTGCTCATACAGTGCAAAGCGAATCAACTCGACTGCTTGTGAAAATGGATTGTACTGCGCCAATGTGAATAACAATTCACTGGATTCTTTAATTTTCCATAACGGATACAAGGCAGT
>JBJSYX010000360.1:0-4113 GCA_046090005.1 Methylomonas sp.
GTCCGCAGCAAATGAAAGGACAAATTACGCAACACAAAAACCAGAAAGCTTGCTTGAAAGAATAATTAAAGGAGCTACTTTGGATGGAGGCCTAGTCCTCGATTTCTTCGGTGGCTCCGGCACCACAGCCGCCGTTGCTGAAAAACTCGGTCGCCGCTGGATTACGACCGATCTCGGTAAACCCGCCTGCATGATTATGCGTAAACGCTTAATCGATCAAAACGCCAAGCCTTTTTTATATCAAGCCATTGGCGATTACCAAGTCGAAGCCGCTAAAGTCAGTATGGGGCGTAGTTTTCGGATTGGCGATTTGTCGCAGATTGTCTTGAGTTTATTCGGCGCTTTGCCGTTGTCGATAGACGATAGCCCCAATCGTAATTTAGGCCGAGTGGTTTACGGTGAGCATAAAACCTTGGTTTATGCCGATTCGCCAAACAAGTTAACCGGTGCGGCGACTTTGAAAAAAGCCATTGCTCAGCGGGATAGCCTGATGGGGGGGTGGGATAAAGTGGTGGTGTTGGGTTGGAATTTTGAGCCGTCGATTGGCGAAACCATTGCTGCTTTGAATGATGCTAATTTGGAAGTATTGGTGATTCCACCTGACTTGTTGGATAGATTGAAAAAGAAAGGTGGTTTGGAAAAGCTGAAAAATTCGGTGCGGTTTGCCAGTTTGCAGTATTTGACCATCAAGCCGGTGTTACGGCAGTGGGTAGCCGATGCCAGCGAAGAGCATTTGCTGGTGGAGTTGGACAATTATGTGTTGTTGTCACCGGAAGCGATTAATCTCGATGATGCTAATCGGCTTAAATTACAAACCATTATCAATAATGAGCCGCTGGCGCTGATCGAATATTGGGCGGTTGATCCTGATTATGACGGCTTGTTGTTCCGCTCGGTGTGGCAGGATTATCGCGGCAATACCGATAACGATAATGATCCGTTGCGGGTGGTGACTAAAGCGAAACTGACGGTGGCGGCGAAAACCGGTAGCCGCAAAATTTGTGTGCGAGCGGTTGATGTGTTTGGTTTTGAGGCGGAAGTAGTGGTTGAGGTAGCGCTATGAGCGATAACCCGCAATTAGCTTTGGCGGCGGGTTTAACCGCAAAAACTCAACAATTGTGTCTCGGTTTGGAATCGGGTGTTGCTGATATTTTTGATTGTGTGACGCCGGTGACCGCTGAGTTATTACATTGGTGGTTTGGCGATGATGCCTGTGCCACACGGCGTTTAAATTTTCATGGTGGTCAAAAACAGGCGATTTTGAATGTGATTGTTGCGCATGAGGTGTTGGCGGCAGCGGATTTAAAACAACTGTATCAACAGGTTGCCAAACAGGATTTGTTACAGGGTTCGCGTTTGGCGGAATTGTCGCAAAGTAAGCATCAGCATCCTAAATACTGTTTAAAAATGGCGACCGGCACCGGTAAAACGTGGGTGTTGCAGGCGTTGTTGGTTTGGCAGTTGTTAAATAAAAATGCAGCATTGGCCGAGGGCATTGATGATCCTCGTTTTACGCGACATTTTTTGGTGGTTGCGCCGGGTTTAATTGTCTATGATCGATTGTTGGATGCTTTTTGTGGCAAGCAAAGCGACGGGGTGCGGGATTTTGGCAGTTCTGATATTGCTCAATGTGCCGAGCTGTTTATCCCCGAAACATGGCGGGAAACGGTGTTTAGTTTTGTGCGCGGTAATGTCTGTCAGAAAACGGAAATTGGTTTAAAAGCAACGGGTAACGGCATGATTGCCATTGCCAATTGGCATTTGTTGAAAGAGGCGGGCGAAGATGAGCTTGATGACGAGCAATTAGCGCTGCCTGGGGCTTTATTAGAGCCGCAAGCGGTTATCAATGCTTTATTGCCGGTGATGCCAGGTAAAGCGACTGGTAATAGTTTGGATGTGTTAGATCGGCGTTTTGCGCGTGGCGGGGTTTTGGATTATCTGGCGAATTTGCCGGAATTGATGGTGTTTAACGACGAAGCGCATCATATTCATGAGGTTAAACGCGAGGGTGAAACCAGTGAAGTGGAATGGCAAAAGAGTTTAAGCCGTATTGCCGAAAGCAAAGGCCGACGCTTTGTGCAGGTGGATTTTTCGGCAACCCCTTATAACGATGTCGGTGGCGGTAAGAATAAACGCAAAGTCTATTTTCCACACATCATCGTCGATTTTGATTTGAAAACCGCTATGCGCTTGGGCTTGGTGAAATCGTTGGTGTTGGACAAGCGCAAGGAAGTAGGCGCTTTGCCGTTGGAGTTTAAAGCTGAGCGTGACGAAGACGGTCATCCGGTTTTGGGTGATGGTCAGCGGGTGATGTTGCGGGCTGGATTGCAAAAATTGCGAAAACTGGAAGCCGATTTTGCTCAGATTGACCCTAATCGCCATCCGAAAATGTTGGTGGTTTGTGAAGACACCTCGGTGTCGCCTTTGGTAGCGGCGTTTTTTCGCGATGAAGGTTTGGCAGATGATGAAGTGATGGCGATTGATTCCGGTAAAAAAGCCGAGTTGGGCGAAAAGGATTGGGCGCCGGTGCGGGAGCGATTATTTAGCGTCGATCAACACGCCGAACCGAAAGTGATTATTAGCGTTTTGATGCTGCGCGAAGGGTTTGATGTCAATAACATCTGTGTGATTGTGCCGTTGCGCTCGTCGCAAGCGCAGATTTTGTTGGAGCAAACGATTGGTCGTGGTTTGCGCTTGATGTGGCGCGATGCTGAATATGCCGATAGTAAACGTGAAAATCGCGAGCGGATTGCTAATCATCAAGAGCCGAACAGTTTGATTGATATTTTGTCGATTGTTGAACATCCGGCATTTAGTGATTTTTATAAAGAGTTGATGCAGGAAGGTTTGGCAGGCACTACCACTGAGGACAGCGATAGCACGAGCAGCGTTGGTGATTTGATTGCAGTGGCTTTGCGTGAAGATTTTGCCGAGTACGATTTTGCGATTCCGTTTATTGTTCGTGAGGCTGAGGAAAGTTTAGCTCACCAAGATTTGGCGATTGAAACCTTACAGCCGTTTTCGGCGATGGGAATTGATGAGTTAAAAGCTTTGCTAGGTAAGGGCGATGTGTTTATTTCCCAAGATTTGCAAAGCAGCACGTTGTTTGGTGATTATCGGGTTGATGGTGCGGTGATGAATGTCGCGGGTTATAACGATTTTCTGTCACGTTTAACGCGGCGGATTGGACAGGCGTTGAGTCAGCCTTTACCCAAGGGCAATAAAATTGCCGCACATTTGGCGAATCCTTATTTGCAGGTTAATACTGCCGATTTAGCGGCTTGGTTAGAGTTGTACATCCGGCAACGTTTGTTTAATGGGCCGTTTGAACCCATGGTTGATGAAAACTGGCGCGTATTGTTATTGCAGCCGGTGATTGATCACATCACTAAAGTGGTGGCTTTGGCGCTGGTCGAGGCCGAAGAGCGGCCACAAATCGGTCATAGTGAGGTGTATTTTCGCCAGTTATCGGAATTAGAAAAATGGCCGATGCGCGAGAAGCATTCATTAGCGGTGAGTAAGTGTATTTATCCGCGCTTGCCTTATCCGGCTAGAAATGGCGGTTTGGAACAGGCGTTTATTGAGTGGGCTAATATCGATAGTAGCGTGCAGGCTTTTTGCAAAATCAGTGAAACCAAGCATGATTTTGTGCGCTTGCGTTATGTAAAAGAAGACGGTTTGCCAGCGTTTTATTCGCCTGATTTTCTGTTAAGAACCGGTAGCTTGGTGTATTTGGTGGAAACTAAAGCGCAAGGTCAGTTGAGTTCGCCCAATGTACAAAGAAAATTGAAAGCGGCAGCGACTTGGTGCGAACGGATTAATGCGTTATCGGAAGATGAGCGCGATGGTTTGACTTGGCATTATGCGTTGTTAGGTGAAACGGTGTTTTTTGATTGGCGTGGGAAATCGGAAAAATTAACGGCTTTGTGTGACTTTGCGCGGGTTAGAAGTCGGCCTTTGCTGGACAGTCAGCAGAGGTTAGATTGGGATTGAGAGAAGAATAAATGTTTGTTGAGGTAATGCAATTGCATTACTATGTTGTTGCAGTTCGTCAGCAATGGAGTCTTAGATGTCAGCAACTTTTGAAATTGAATCTACAGTAACTGATCGTTA
>JBJSYX010000361.1:0-3197 GCA_046090005.1 Methylomonas sp.
GGAGTTTCTTGTCCATGGGCTCCACCGTCCCCGTGACCGGGGCCTTCACCGTGGAAGGGTGGGTCCGGCCCACTAGCTATTCGGAATCCGCCCGCTTGGTGGACTACGGCGGCAGTAGCGACAACATCCTCTTGATCAGCAGTGAGGTGACTTCCGGCAAACCCCAGTTCATCGTGAACCGTGCCGGAAGCGCGGTCCTTACGCTCACCGCGCCCGACGCGCTCCCGCTCAACACGTGGTCCCATGTTGCGGCCGTCATCAACGCCGACCGCTCGGGCGCCCTCTATGTCAACGGCCGCCTCGTCGCCTCCGGCACCGCAAGCCAACTCCCCAACGTCACGGGCACCCTCTCGGGCCTCATCGGCGGCAATCGCTGGGGTGGTGGATCGATCCATGGCGGCATGGCCGACGTCCGCATCTGGACCGTGGGCCGCACCCAGGCCGAGATCCAGTCCTCCATGCCCGTGGGCTCCATCTCGGGTGCCGTGACCGGGCTTGTCGCCGCCTATCCCTTCGGGGCCACCGGGCAGTGGGCGTTCAACGATGTCAGCGGCAACAACCGCACCCTGACCGGCTCGGGCAATGTCCAGTTCCAGATACTGGGGCCGTCCTCGCCCCCGGCGGCTGCGGCGGACGCCATGGTGACCGCCGACTTGAAGGGCAGCGGTTACTACACGATGGGAGCCTTTCCGGCGTGGCGCGACTTCACCATCGAGGCCTGGGTGAACCCGCGGGGATTCCAAGGCTACGGCCGAATCGTGGACCTCGGCAACGCGGGCTATCCCAATGACAACCTGCTGTTGATGTTCGCGGACGGCAGCGCCACCAAGCCGGTGTTCTGGGTCTTCTATGGCACGGATGCCTCCTATTTCCAGGTCACGGCCCCGGAGCCCATCCCGCTGAACGCCTGGTCCCATATCGCCGGCTCGATCGATTCCAACGGGGTCATGCGGGTCTTTGTGAACGGTCGCCAGGTGGCGTCCGGCACGGCCCCTAGGCCGGCCAACCTGGTCGCCCGCAGCAGCAACCGAATCGGCGCCAGCCACGACCCAACCATCTTCAACGGTTCCATCGCGGACGTCCGGATCTGGAACTACGCGCGAACCGAGGCCCAGATCCGGTCCACCTTGCCCGTGGGCTCCATCTCCGGCCCGACCGTGGGCCTCATGAGGGCCTATCCTCTGGGATCCACCGGGGCCGAGGTCTTGTCAGACATCACCTTGAGCGGCAACCCGCTGACCCAGGTGGGGTCGCCCGAGTATCGCAAGACCGGCCCTGGCTTCCTGTCCGCGCAAGGATTCCAAGGGTCCGCCTCCTTGGTCACGTCGGCCGGCCAGCTCATCTTGCCCAACAACAACAGCCATACCGGCACCACCACCATCGGCGGCGGCAGCGTCCAGGTGGGCACGGGCGGCACCACGGGTTCCCTCGGCACCGGCAACGTCGCCAACAACGGCATTCTTACCTTCGACCGCAGCGACAACTTCACCGTGGCCAACGCGATTTCCGGATCGGGACCGTTGTTCAAGCAAGGATCCGGTGCCCTTACCTTGTCCGGGGCCAACTCCTTTACCGGTGGCTTGACCGTCAGGTCCGGCTCCGTGGCCCTGACCGGCGACATCGCCAACAACGCCGCCAACGCGATCACCTTGAACAGCGGGGCGACGTTCTCCATCAACCGGCATGACATCCTTGGCCGCCACGACACGACGCCCCTCACTCCGTTCGTTGTCCAGTCCGGAGCCGTCCTCCAAGCGGGCGACGGGTGGTTTAACGTGATGGGGCCTATCACGCTTCGGGGCGGGACGCTGCGAACCACGTCAGGGCTAGCGAGTGCCAACGGGTGGTCTTTCGCCTTGCGGGGCACGGTGACCGTCGATGGCGGGGCCACGACGTCGGTGTTGGAGGGCCCGGGCATGGCCCTGGGTGCGACCGCCGTTTCGTCGGGCACCTTTGACGTGGCAGACGGCAGCGCGGCCGATGATTTGTTGGTGAGCGGAGGCCTGATCAACGGGCCCGCGAGCACCTTCCCCAACATGCAGGCCAGCAGCCTGGTCAAGAACGGCGCCGGCCGGATGACGCTCACGGGGGCCAACGCCTACACCGGCACCACTACCATCAGCGCCGGCACCCTCCAGGTCGGCAACGGCAGTACCAATGGCACGTTGGGCACCGGCAACGTCGTCAATAACGCCACACTCACCTTCGACCGCAGCGACACCATTACCGTGGCCAATGCCATCACCGGCACGGGCACGCTCGTCCAGAATGGCACGGGCACCGTCACGTTTGGCAATGCAAGGCCCGATGGCGGGACGCTGGTGCAGCGTGGCACGCTGCGCTTGAACGGGATTCGGACCTTGACCGGGGTCATCACCTTGCAGCCCGGGACATCCCTCTTGGTCGATGGATGGGACTCCCTGGGTTATGACAGCAACCCGCCCTGGGTCACCACCGTCACGGTGAACGAGGCCACGGTCACCATGGCGGGCGGCCCCAACCAGTCCGCCTCCACCGACTTCATCCTCAACGGCGGGCGCATCACCGGGACGGTCAACTGGAACCTGTACAGCAGCACTCCCGCCGACAACACCGTCAGCGTCTCCACCTTGGCTTCCGCCACGACGTCCGTCATCGACGCCAACACCATCGGCTTCGGCCAGCAGGCCGTGACGTTTGACGTCGCCGATGGCGCTGCGAACCCGGACCTCCGCGTCAGCAGCGTGGCCTCGGGCACAGGTGGTCTCGTGAAGGCGGGCGCAGGATTCATGGTTTTGTCGGGCAACAACACGTACTCAGGCGTGTCCACCATCAGCGCCGGCACCCTCCAAGTCGGCGCCGGCGGCACCACGGGCACTCTGGGCACGGGCAACGTCGTCAACAACGCCACCCTGATCTTCAATCGCAGCGATACACTCACTGCGGCCCATGCCATTTCCGGCACGGGCACGCTGACGCAGCAAGGCGCGGGCACGCTCGTCCTGTCGGGCGCCAACTCCTATTCAGGCATCTCCACGATCTCGTCCGGCACCGTGCAGGTGGGCGCCGGCGGCTCGGTGGGTTCCCTCGGGTCCGGCAACGTCGTCAACAACGGAGCCCTCGTCTTCAACCGCAACGACGCCTTCACCGTCGCCAACGTCATTTCTGGCACGGGAACGTTGACCGTGCAGGGTGGCGGCATCGCCACCTTGACTGGG
>JBJSYX010000362.1:0-2764 GCA_046090005.1 Methylomonas sp.
CGGATTACAGCAAACCATCGTTTTTCACTGTGTGGTTGAAGGTCAAGGGTTGGTTAATTTGTATCAGCACCATCAATTGATGGTGCTGCCGTCTGCTTACGAAAGTTATGGGATTGTTTATCTCGAAGCTCAGCAATTTGGTTTGCCAGTGATAGGGACGACGGCGGGAGCGGCGCATGAAATTATCACTGACGGCAAAAATGGCTTTTTGATTGAGCCTGAAGATTGGCAAGCATTGGCTGAGGTATTACAACATCTGCAAAACAATCCCATAACTTTCGTAAGCAGATGGCAACACCATCAATTGATGGTGTTGATACAAATTGACCAACCCTTGACCTTCAACCACACCGTGAAAAACGATGGTTTGCTGTAATCCGGCGACTTGAATTTGCGCCTGTAATTGCCTGACATAATCTGGCTCCATGTCCAAGCGTCCTGCTACGGCGACCTGGAATTGATGATACGGTAATTGTTGTAAGGCTTTAATCAACACATGCAAACCTTTACGCCGAATCACATTACCCACCACCAAAATCCGCAACGGCCCCAAGGTTTGGGCCCGTTGTCTAATAGCGGCCAAATCAATTTCCGCCGCAATAAAATGATTACCGGCAGGTACGGCAACACAGTATGACGGTAACGATGCGGCTAATACTGTTTGTAGCTGATTGAGGGTCGTTTGACTGTTAGCAATAAAGCCATTCACCGTTCGCAAATAACGCCGTTCGATGGCACGATAAAACCAGCCAATATGGACAGGATGTTGCTCATAACTACTAAGCAAATGCAGCAAGGCAATTAACGGAATCCCGAGCTGTTGACTGATACGACGATTGATACAGAACAACGACGGATGCACCATCGCATCCTCAATCAGAATTTCGATATTGGCGTTAATGATAGTTCGTAGACAAGCGTTGCTGAAATTATCGGTTAAATGCCGCCAGTAACTGCGTTGCGGCAAACTGATTATCGTCACTTGCTCACCCTGCTCTCGCAGATAAGCGACTAATTTGCGGTTATACAAATAGCCACCACTAACGGCGTCTATATCGCCATAAATCAGTAAACCAATTCGCACAGGCTATCAATAGTGTTGCTGATAAGCAGCCCAGCAAGTGCTGTTTTCCCACAGTTTTACCCGTAAAGTGCCAGAACCCGGTGGATTGATAGACGCCAACAGTTTTTGATGAATAATCCGGCTGAAGTGCTCAATGCTGGGATTAAGTCCGGCAAATTCGGGTTTATCGTTAAGGAGCTGATCACGAAAATACAGCACGATGCTATCTAAAGCCGCTTCAATAGCAACGATGTCGACCAGATAACCGTGTTGATCAAGCTGCTCGGCTTCAATACTCACTTCCGCCACATAATGATGGGCATGGGGGACATTTTCGTTACCCCAATCACCACCAATCAGAAAATGATTAGCGATAAAGTCACGGCTGACGGCTACGGTGTACATGGTTAAATCCTTTGTGAAAATGGTTAATAGCTAAACACCGCCTGCATCACACTGGCTGGCGAATCGGCCAACAGCTGATAAATACCGGCAGCTTGTTCGAGCGGCAAGCGATGACTGATTAACTGCTGCGGCTGAATCTGCCTTATCATCTGCCAAGCATAATCAAAACGCCGCGCCTTATCCCAGCGGCCAGTGAGTTCTGGCGCGATGGTACTGACTTGGCTGGATATAAATTTCAGCCGATTTCGATGCGCGGCACCGCCCAGTTGAATCGGCGCTGATTTATTGCCATACCAGCTGCCCAACACAATCCGCCCCGAATAACTGCATAAATCAATTGCTGTATTTAAAGCCTGCGGCGCACCGCTCACTTCAAAAATCAAATCTGCACCCGCATTGGCGGTTGCTGATAAATCTATTGGCAAATTCAACTGCCGCTTGAATTGCGCCATGTCAGCATCAGAATCAGGATTAAGCGCTTGCGACACCCCCAACCGCAGGGCCTGACAACGACGTTCAGCAATAGCATCTAAAGCATACAACTCAGCCAATGGAAACTGTGCCAATAAACTTGACACCAGCAGACCGACAATACCTTGGCCTAATATCAATACCCGCTCGCCCAATGCCGGTTGACCATCCAGCACCAGATTAATTGCGGTTTCCATATTGGCTAAAAACACCGCCGCTTCGGGCGCTATATCATCAGGCAATAGCATCAATTGTTGCGGGGTGGCGATGAAGTGACTGGCATGCGGTTGAAACGAAAACACCAACTTATTGAGTAAGCCTTGGTCACCTAGAAGTGAGGGAGGTAGGGGAAACGGATAAAGGGTTATGGGGTAAATTGGCCTGAAAGTCGCTAAATCATTGGGTTTCAGGTGGTGAACGACAATTCTTGAATTCCGGACAAAAATAAGGAAAAAACGAAAATAATTGCTGAAAAATAGCGGTTAATTCGTTTCGCAAATGGGATAAAAATCCCATTTAACTGCCATTAATTAGCATTGCGAACACGATTTAAAATTCGGGTCAAATGATCGGCAGTGACATCACCTATCAATTTCTTGTCAGAATCAGGTAAGCCAACCAGCTCACGTTTTGGCAAGCCAGGATGATTAACATGCCTAGCCACAATTCCAGCAAACGCTAAAACAGCGCCATGTTTTGGTTTTATCGTATAAGGATCAGTACCGTTATGATGCCAAATAGCCTTCTTGGCATTATCAACATCAAATCCCAAACGCAATGTATTATCCGCCGTAATCTGATAATTAAAACTCCGCAACATCCAGC
>JBJSYX010000363.1:0-3421 GCA_046090005.1 Methylomonas sp.
ATTAGGACAGGCTCAAACCGGCACTGGAAAAACTGCTGCGTTCGCATTACCTGTTTTATCAAATATCGATGTTAAGCAAAAAGACCCGCAAGCATTGGTATTAGCACCCACTCGTGAGTTGGCGATTCAGGTGGCTGAAGCATTTCAGCGTTATGCCTCACACATTAAAGGTTTCCATGTACTGCCTATTTATGGCGGACAAGATTACACCACTCAGTTAAGACAGCTTAATCGCGGTGCTCATGTTGTGGTGGGTACGCCAGGTCGAGTGATGGATCATATGCGTCGCGGTACTTTGAAATTGGATCAGTTGAAAACCCTGATTCTCGATGAAGCCGACGAAATGTTGCGTATGGGGTTTATTGACGATGTTGAATGGATTTTGGAACAAACCCCAGACACTCGCCAAACGGCCTTGTTCTCGGCGACTATGCCGACCGAAATTCGCAAAATTGCCCAAAAATATTTAAACAATCCTGAGCAAGTCACCATCAAAGTTAAAACCACAACGGCTGCGAATATTCGCCAGCGTTATTGGTTTGTCAGCGGCGTACACAAAATGGACGCTTTGACCCGCATTTTGGAAGCGGAAAACTTTGACGGCATGATTATTTTTGTTAGGACTAAAACTGCCACGATTGAAGTTGCGGAAAAGCTGGAAGCCCGTGGCTTCTCGGCATCAGCGATTAATGGTGATATGTCACAAGCCTTGCGAGAACGTGCTATCGATAACCTAAAAAGTGGCAAATTGGATATTCTGATTGCGACTGATGTTGCTGCGCGTGGTTTGGACGTTGATCGTATTACTCACGTTGTTAACTTCGATATTCCTTACGATACCGAATCTTATGTACACCGTATTGGTCGTACTGGCCGTGCTGGTCGTACCGGTGATGCGATTTTGTTTGTTTCGCCACGCGAAAAACGTTTGTTAGCCAATATTGAGCAAGCCACCAAACAAAAAGTTGAAGAAATGCAATTACCTTCAACCGAGTTTATCAACAACACTCGTATCAATAAATTCAAACAGCGAATTACTGATACCTTAGCGGCTGAAGAATTAAGTTTTTATAGCCAGTTAATCAATCAGTATCAGGTTGAGCATGATGTTCCGGCGCTGGATATTGCTGCGGCATTAGCGAAATTAATGCAAGGTGATACTCCCTTGTTGCTAAAAGAACCAAGCAAAAAACCGCGTAAAGACAGCGAACGTGAACGTAGTGATGACAGACGTGGTGGCGAAAGAGAGCGTGGTCCGAAACGTGAAAGAGGCCGCGCAGCTGCGGTTGAAATGGAAATGTTCCGTATCGAAGTAGGTCACAGTGATGGCGTGAAACCCGGCAATATCGTTGGTGCGATTGCTAATGAAACCGGTATTGATGGCGATCACATTGCGCGAATCAAAATTGAAGAAAACTACAGCACGGTTGAATTGCCAGCCGGTATGCCGAAAGACTTGTTTCAAGCGCTGAAAAAAGTCCGTGTGGTTGGTAAGCCTTTAAATATCTCTAAATATGATCCTAGTTTGGTCAAAAAAGATAAAAGTAAAAAACGGATGAGCTCAACATCGGTTAAGCGTAAAAAAGATTAACTATTAGTTCAGGCTCTTCGGTTGATCGAAGAGCCTGATTGATTTAACGTTTAATTTTCGCTTTTTGTCGGCGAGCATCCATCGGATCTTTTTGAAGTGGGCGGTAAATTTCAACTCTATCGCCTGCATTTAAAATCTTATCCAACTCACAAAGCTGTCCAAAAATTCCCACCTTGTTTTTCTGTAAATCGATTTCCGGCCATTGTTGCAAGATGCCTGATTCGATAATCGCTTGTTCAACTGTGATGCTATTAACTATTTGCAAGCGCAACACGGTTTGCTGATTGGCTTTTGCATAAGCCACTTCAATATCAATCAATTCAGCTGCCATAAAGCGATTTTGCCCGTTGGGTAAATGAAGTGACCATAGTGTTGCAGATTTGGTTAAAAACTGGCCCGAATGCCAGTGAAGCCAAGGTGCCAGCGATTTCAAACTCTAAGTCCAGCGAGATTTTGCTGGCATCTTCACGTAAAGGCATAAACGTCCACACTCCTTCTAGCGAAGAAAAGGGGCCATCTAGTAGGCTCATATAAATCTTCCCGCCATGATCAATGCGATTGCGGGTAGCGAATGATTTATGAAAACCGGCTTTAGCGATTTGAATTTCACCTTCGACGATGTTACCTTCACGTTTCAAAATCCGACTGCCAGCACACCAAGGTAAGAATTGAGGATAGGCTTCAATATCATCAACAATGTCGAACATTTGTTGTGCTGAAAACTTAACCAAGGCGCTTTTTTGAACCACAGTCATCATTAAAGCACTCCTACAACGTGCAAGAAAACTAGGAAAACTGCGCTAGGTGCAACGTATTTAATTAATAATTGCCAAGCTTGAAAGCCTTGTTTAGGCAAAGCCAACTGTTGTTGTGAATCGGATTGGCTTAGAACCCAACCCGCAAAAACTGCTAAGCCCAAACCGCCTAATGGCAACATTAAATTCGCGGTTAAGTAGTCCAGTAGTTCAAACAAATTTTTGCCGAATAGATTGAAACCAGACCAAGCATTAAACGAAAGCACCACGCCAACACCTAACACCCAGCAAGCCGAACCCGACCAAATACAAGCTTGTTTTCTGTCGATATTTTTGTTTTCGATTAACCAAGCAACAGCAGGTTCTATTAATGAAATTGAAGAGGTGAGAGCGGCGAAAAATAATAAAATAAAAAATAAGAAGCCAAATAACCAGCCGCCGGTCATGTGGCCGAATGCTAACGGTAGGGTTTGGAAAATTAAACCTGGCCCTGCGCTGGCTTCTAAATTATTGGCAAATACTAATGGGAAAATAGCGATACCGGCTAATAAAGCAACAAGGGTGTCGGCACCAGCGATGATAAACGTGGTTTTAGCGATAGAAACGTCTTTTGGTAAATAAGAGCCATAAACCATAATCGCGCCCATACCTAAGCTGAGGGTGAAAAATGCGTGACCCATGGCGGTTAAAACCGCGCTACTGTTGATTTTGCTGAAATCAGGATTGAATAAAAAGTGGATGCCTTGTTGGTAAGCACCAGATGACATGGCGTAGGCAATCAATAAAAATAAAATCACAAATAAAGCCGGCATTAAAAAACGCACGGTTTTCTCCAAACCGCCTTGAACACCGCGCATTACCACTTGCATAGTGATTAGCATAAAAGCGCTATGCCAGAAAATTTGCTGGATTGGGCTAGCCATTAAACCATCGAATAAGGATTTGATAGCGGTGGCGTCAGCACCGGAAAAGCTGCCGAAAAAGCCTTTTGTGACGTAGGCCATAGACCAACCGGCAATAACGCTGTAATAAGCCAGAATTAAAAAGCCTGCGATGATGCCCATCCAGCCTAAAT
>JBJSYX010000364.1:0-2467 GCA_046090005.1 Methylomonas sp.
AATCAAGTTAGGAAATGATTGCGCAATCAATAAGCCTTGTGGATCAAGATCAGCCATCACCAACACTGGCAAATCCAGTTGCTGTAATAATTGCCGCACGGTTTTTTCACTAAATACCTTATCGCCACGAAAAATCACCAACGGATCAGATTGACTAACGATTGCCTTAAATTGATGTTTTTGTAACTGATCAAAACAACGATAATTTTCAACGATCAAAACGCATTGATGCTGACAGGACGCAATATCGGCTAACCCCATATCCAAATAGCCAAAATCCGGCAAATGATACTGGTGCTGATTGAGTTTTAACGCATAACCGGGTAGCGATTTGAGTGCTAATCGTTGGTGTTTAACCGATTTACCGGCCATTTTTTCATTGTTTACCAGTGCTAAAGCCTGTTCACGGTCTAGTTGCTTTAAATCATCAAGCTTAGCTTCCGCTAAATCCAACTCGGTTTTAGCTCGCACCAATTTAGCCAATTCACGCTTATCATCAGCTGTTAAATCAATATATTTAGTGTGTAACCAACCAATATTGTATTGCTCATGTAACTGACGCCAGCCCTGATTAAGCAGAAACTGACTTTGCTCGCTATCAAGGGCCCGTTGAATCATTCTAATTCGCTGTTTATTCAGCATTTTGGTGAACCTTGGCTTAACAGAATATCAGTGACTTTCTTATTACCGCTAAAATGGCCCCCTTCCCCACCGGCTTGGCGAAACTCGATTTGTAAATGTTTATAGCGTTGCCGTAAACATTCATTCATCACACAAGCCAACCAAATACTCGGTTCTATATCACCGACAAACGCCTGTCTAAACGCCAATGCTGAGATAGGTCTTTCGCCAACCCGCTGCAAAAATCCCTGTAATTGTTGGCGATAAAATGGAATTTCCATGGCTTGTTTGGCGCTGGTTGGTGGTGCGACTGCGTTGATGCGACGCTTTTTTTGTTTAGTCAGCAGCACCTCGGTATCGACCTTGATTTTCTGCACCACATCAATCAATTTGTCTTCAACCGCATGATCAAGCGGATCAGCGTAGGCTTGTAATTGCAAAGGCTGAATTTGATTCCAAAATTCCGGAATCGTATCGGCCTCACTCCAGTCACGCAGTTGATAGCCTGGGTTTTGTCGCAAGAAAAACATAAACCCCTGCACTAATTTGGCTTGGGCCTCGATTTGTCGCAACTCGAACAAAAATACCTTAAATTTATCCAATATATCTTGCAAACGTTGCTGATAAATCGGTAATAAACGGATTAATTGTCGTTCAATCAATTGATAAATCACCGGCAATTCTTCAACCATTTCTAATAAATATTCTGGCTGTAAGGCACTGATAGCGTTAACCAATTTTTCTAGTCGCGCGATATAAAACATATTCTGTTTTTGCTTTTCAGCCAAAGTGCGCACATTGGCAAAACGACTATTCACCAACATCAATAAATAATGGGTATTGTCTTCTAGGGTATCGGCTAAATCGAACACCAAACGCTCGATTTCCAGCAAATAATTGTCGGCATCATCTAAACGGTTTTCGCTCCAAGCATCGCGATACAAGCTGATTTGCTGTTCCAAGGTTTCAATCCAACTCGCCAAATCAGTATCGAGTCGGCGCACTCTGTCGCTACTCAAAGCATGATCTAAAAACTGGTTCAAACGTACCGCAATTCGGTAACCATCTTCACCGTGTTTAGCCAGAATTTTGAGTTGTCGCAGTTGATTTAAGCTACGCTGGTTTTGAGCGCTGGGATAGACCACGCCTTTAGAATAGGCTTCATCGATAATCTCAACATGATTGGCCAGCACTTTAAACAAACGCTCCAAGGCTGCTGACTGACTCAAAACAGATTCTCCTGTATTGCATCGTCTTCTGCTTGATCAATGGGGATTTGTTCATGCTCCTGAATAAATTGCAAAGCCTGATAAAAATAATCCAGCTTACCGGTCACCTGATAAATCAATAAATCACGGTTTGCTTGTTTTAAATAGCCCCACTTATGTAAAGTTGCTAACAACTTTTCCAACCGCGCCTTAATCGAATCATCGTTACCGGCAAAATCCTTGAATTTGGTAAACGACAATAAACGGTCAGCTAAAGCCTGATTTTGTTCAATTACCTGCAATAAACTGGAAAAACTCAGCGTATCGCCGGGCGCCAATGCCGAATCCTGATGCAAACAAGACATCATCATATCCAGCCACTCCAACACCGGTTGCAGTTCCAAGCGAAATTGCTGAAAAATCCGCTTAATATCGCCTTGATTAGTCGAATCAATCTGCTGATAAGCAGCATAAAACGCTAATTGATTTTGGGTGGTGGCCAGTCGGTAACCGATTTGAGCCAAAAATGCCTCAACCACTTGTAGCTTATCGGGATTTTTAAGATAGTGAAACGCCTCGTCATGACTGACTTCGCAAATAAACACACCCTGTAACAATTGTTTAATCACATACTCAAA
>JBJSYX010000365.1:0-2591 GCA_046090005.1 Methylomonas sp.
GGAGGAGGCTTTCACAAGATAGTTCCGGCCCCACCTGTGACCCAAACGAAACCCTTCCCCACGAAGCTGAGCGAAACAGGGTTGTTTGCGTCGACCAAAGATCACACTCCAGCGAAGGGACTGATTCCATACTCAGTCAACGCACCACTCTGGTCCGACAACGCTGAAAAGGATCGATTGATTGCACTGCCGGGTGTCAATTTTTTATTTATTAGGCATGCAAATTGCCGAAGAAAAACAGTTAGTGTTATTAAAACAAACTGTCATCAAGATTAAACAAAGGGTTAGATATTGGACTTAATTAATCACTACTCCAACGAACCTTGCAAACGAGTAATCGAGGCTGCTTTTGCGTAAGGGTCAACATGAAATGCCAAAGCCCTCGGTTTATGTAACAAGCCTTCTTTACCAGACGCATTGGGATTAAGCTGTGATTTTTCGACAAAATCGACCAGTCTTTTAACGTTGTAAATCAATAAAACCCGATTTACTTCACTACCTCGATAAATTTGATAGCCGACGTTATCTTCGGTCATGGCAGGATTACGCTTTAACCAATCGCCAATTTGCTCAGATTGATTGGCTGATAAATTTCTCAATACCGAGTCATTTCGATGCTGAACGATTTCAATTAAATACTCGGTTAATTGGCCTTGGGCTTGATGCTGTTGCAATTGAAGTAATTCGTCATCACAAAATAAAAAGCTTTCCGCTACCAGATAATGCTTATCGCGATCACCATCGTTGGCAAATAACGATAATTTATCCAGAGACGAATCTTCCAAAGCGTTGAGAAATGCTCTGGGTACACGGATATGTTTATCAATGGTTACCACCCAAGGCAAGGCGCGGCCAGTTATTTCAAAGCGTGATTTGACGCTACCAATCACCCCTGCTCGCGACAACTCCGTTTCGCGTCCAGCTGGTTTCACTAAAAAGGCATCGACAGCAGTGATGTTGGTGTTAAATCCCGCGTTTTTGAATTGCTGGATAATGGTCGAGTAGCGAGGATGATAAGGAATCGCTGTACCGTCATAAAGAATATTGATACCGGTTTCACGGGCTTTTTGTGCGACCAAGTCGCGCAATCGATTGGCAAATGGTTCGATGTAAACGTAATCATCACTGTGATGATTGGCGGCAGTCATCACTTGATACAAGTCGCTGAGTTTACGAAACTCATCCAATGACGCTGTGACAAAGTTCTCACCACACAAGGCTTTAGCCATTTCTTCTACAGCGGATTTTCCAGAGCCCGCCCCGCCCATCGCCATGAATAATTTGGGTTGTGAATCAGGCGTTTTGCCAACAAATAAGCTGTCGAGCGCTGATAATAAAGCTTGGTTGACTTGGCTAAGTCGCGCATAAGCGATTTCTACAGTGCGTGCTAATCGTTCTTCACCGTCGGTCATTGCTAACATGCGGTTTTTTAAGCGTAAATTATCAGCCAAGCTAAATAAGGTTGCTTTTTCACCAGCGCATTGGCGTAGCAAATCCATTAATTCGGCATGACTCGGTGGTCTTAATCCGGTTTGGACATTAACATCCAAGCCAAACAAAGGCGCAACCCCATCTTCTCGAATCGGAATGCCATCGATACAGGTTTTGCCGGGCGCTCTTAAGGCTTCGGTTCCCGGCAAATAACCAATCACTGTTTCAGAGGCGCTAAGCGGATTATCAGCAAAATGTTGTCCAGCGATCAAATGCTCAACTTTAATGCTGGCAAATGGCACTAATCCACCATTAACCGTGACCAAACATTCAATCCCTTCTGGTGTGGTATGCGATAAAAATGGAATGCCTAACAGGAATTTTTTGTTTTCAGGCCACTTACCATAGGCATTAGCTTGATTGTTTAAATTTTACAGCGCGATGCGTCCAGCGCGTGGCGAAACACCGTAGCGAGTTGGCGAGGTTGGCTATCGAGGTTGTGTAACATTTGCGCGTCGATTGCGCTTAATCGTCGAAAATCAATGCCTGATTCATAGACCGCTTTAAAAGCGGGCAAGTTACCTAACGCAGTCATAAATAAATCCAGTGTTAGGCGATTACCGTAGGAAAAAGGTCGAATTGCCCGCATCGCCCGATAAAATCCAGCTAAGCGATCAGCAATATCTTCGGCGCAAATAACGAAACCATTGTTATCAAAAATCGCGGTTGCTTGGTTTTTATCATCATCGTCTAAAACCAAACGCTCAATCGCTACTCGAAACAATTTACGTTTGTCAGCTTCGAGCATCGTGCCGGGACGATGATTAACGGTGATCTGCTCTTTCCAATCGCAGAACATTTCACGATGAATGCGGGTGAATAAGGCTGTGAGATAGGTAACGCGCTTGGTTTGATCGTGGGAGACTGTACTTTCCTGCTCGTGTTCAAGCTCGGATAACAGTTTGACGCCTTGCAAAATTGCTAATGCTGTTCGCAGCTTTTTCAGTTGCCGATAGCCTACAATTCTGGGACGCTGATTAACACTCACTTTCTGTATCCTGCTTTGAAAAAACTTTCAATTCTACAAAAATCTTGCACCAAAGCGGGATACAGAAAGTGAGTGTTAATCAGCGTCCCAGAATTGTAGGCTATCGGCAACT
>JBJSYX010000366.1:0-5718 GCA_046090005.1 Methylomonas sp.
GCGGTTGACGTTACCAACACCTTCAATAAAACCGGCGCCAGTGACTTCATGTAATTCACCGCTTAATTTTAGCTGAGGCGCATGAGCAATAATCACCTTGCCAAGCGCTTGTTGCAAATCATCGCGTAAATCAGGCCAAGCAGGGTCAATATGAATATCACGCATATCTAATTGCGATTGTTTGTGCTCTAAATCTTTAGCGGTATTGCCCAAGGCGCGGTACAACTTGCGATCAATACAAGCGATAACCACTGCGTCAATTGCATGATGACGGTGATCACTGCGATCTTTTGTATCGTCGTCACCGAGTAAATCATTTAAGCCCCATTGGTGGCGTACCCAAGCAGTGGTAATGCCTTTGCTGACCGAAATATCACTGCCCAACTGTTTAAGATAATCCAGCGCTAAACGAGAGATATAGCGGGTGTCATTGAGCTGAGAGCTAATAAAATCCCGCTGTTGCACCTCGGCTGCTGTCATGTAAAAGCGGTTTTTCTTGGCAGCCAAACGTCTATCCCAATGTTTTAGGGCTTGAGTGATTTGGTTCCAGTGGCTTGGATTGCTACTGAAGGCGTCAATCGGTGTTTGTTGGGCTTTTTGGCGGTTGAGTTTTGTATAGCAGACCACTTTATTCATATAGGAATCATCCAACGATTCGCTATACGGCAAGATGTGGTCAATTTCGATTTCTGGGCCAAATAAACTGCTTAACTCAATCGGTTGGCAGGAATAGGCGCAACTACGGTTTTGATCTAACCACAGTCGATATTTGATTTTATCGGTTTTGCTGGGGTAATGGCTAAGAGCCAAATGCGGTGAAAGTGCGCGTTGCTCTTGAAATTTGACAGTGGCCTCGTCATTGGCTTTGGTGTTGGCTTTTTGTTGTTTTTCATGTTCGGCATAGCGCTTGGTATTCATTTCTAAATCACGCGCCATTTCCAAACGAATTGCATCAGGTTTGCCGTATTCAGCAATGATGGCATTCACCAAGCGTTTTAGTTCGTGTAAGCCTTTGTTGACGATAGGGTTGGCAGTTTCGGGTGGTTTGCCGAGTTTTTCGACAATAGCCTGTTGTTCAACTTCGTAGCCATAACCAGCACTAATTCGAGCGTCTGAATAGAGTTGACCTTGCTCTAAATAAGGCAATAATTTGCTGATTGCCTTGGTTGATAAATTGCCGTGCCCAGGTTCAAACTCCAATAAACACAGGTTAACTGCAATCGCTGGTGTGAATTGCCAATGGTTGATCAGACGTTTTTTCAGTGCTGATTTTTTCTCGAAAGTCAGTAAATCTTCAACTAATGCCTGTTGTTGTTCGCTGCTTAAATCGTCCCAAATACTGAGGTTTTTTCTAATCTCGCAAGCGGTAATATTGCCTTTAAGTTTTTTGCTACCGCGTTCTAAATTGATTTCTTGGCTTTTGTCTAAGCCTAAGGTTTTTCTAATTTTTGCAAAACTGACGCTGGCTTCGGTTTCAAAAACCGCAATCAATTTTTCTCGTTGCTGTTCGCTTAGTTTCAGCCATTGCTCGGTTTGATTTTCAAAATACTGCAAGTTATTAATGTCTTGCAGGTAGCGAAAGCGCTGGGATTCTAAGCGGGCGATATTGGCGCGCTGGCGTTTGGGTTCTAAGGAACATTTACCAATACGATCGGCTTTTAGTTTCAGCGGGCGTTGGTAAAAAATAATTTGTTCAATTTTTTCTCTGACTTGCTCGGTCAGAATCGGGTGATGCTGGATTTGTTGTTCCCAAATTAGCGTCAATTCTTCGCGATACATTTGTCTATCGGTGCGTAAATGGCCACCGCTTCTTAAACGATTACGTTTGCAATCGTGGTGATCGAGTGTCGCTAAATATTCACCTAAAGTACTGCTGTTGGCTTGGGTGATGGTTGCTCTTAATTCAGCAATGTCTTTTTTAAAGGCCGTTTCTTCTTTGTCGAGTGCGGTTTGTTCTTCGTCGGATTGTTCCAAAACACTTAATTCAGCGATCACATCAGGATCATCAACCATGTCGCCTAACAGAATTTTACGGTTACTTAAAAAACCACGGCGTTGCACTAAATGTAATAACACGCGGCCTAATTCGTAAGTAGTTAACGGCTGATCTAGCGCTTTGGCTCTAAGTTGATAAGGATTGCCCAATGAGTTAAGAATGGTTTCTGGGCTGTAGTTATCTTGTAATGCTTCGGGTAATAATTTTAGGCTGAGCAAGTAGTTGAGCATTTTTTGTTTGCGTCTGGCTCGACGCTGTAACACGCGACGGGTTAATCGTGCATTCCGACGTTTGACGTTTTTGGGCGTGGGGGTTTTTTCTTCAACCGCTTTGATAAAAATCCGGCTGCCTAAATTGATAATCCGATTTGGCTTACCGTCTTGTTGTTCTAATAATGCCCAACCAATTGAGTTAGAACCCAAATCCAAACCTAATACCGTCTTGCTCATTATTGATCCTTGTGTATAATCCAAAATCTAGTGTAACCGACTAAGTTCTACCGTTACTTTTCATACCAATGGGAATGTTTTCCGTAGGCAAAGCTTCTAAGCGACCATAGCCCTCGCAGAGTTCAGACTTAAGGGGGCTTTTTTATGCTTATCGTTTTATTTTTCTCGATATAAATAAACAACAATTGCTATTTATTGGGTCGGGATTCTATATTTTTTCAAATACGATGGTTAAATGTTTTTAACGTCATTTAAAACTGTAATCTGAGTGTGACAAGGTTTGTAAATAATTACAGTAAAAAAGAAGCTCTTTTGGGATGGCGGGGGTTAGCAATACAGCAACCAAGCCCGATATAGACCTGTTGCTGTTTGACGGTTATTGGCTGTGCAGCGTTTCAACTCAACAAATCTTCTTACTCGGAAACCAACACTTAAATCGGCTACCTTTTCCGACCTGGCTGTTAATTTCCAGTTTTGCGTCGTGTCTGACTAATACATGCTTAACAATTGCCAAGCCTAAGCCAGTGCCGTTGA
Source organism: Methylomonas sp. (assembly GCA_046090005.1). GTDB lineage: Bacteria > Pseudomonadota > Gammaproteobacteria > Methylococcales > Methylomonadaceae > Methylomonas. The sequence goes on from JBJSYX010000366.1 coordinate 2,980, forward strand.
TTTTATGATTGCGTTTTACTTCGGCACGGTAGAAGCGTTCGGTAATCTTTGGAATATCGCTGTTGGCGATGCCTTCGCCAAAGTCTTCAACTTCTAAAAATACGCCATCATCGGCTTGTTGCCAGCGGACTTTGACCGGTTTATCGGCTGACGAATATTTCAGGGCATTGGTGATTAAATTACTAAATGCGCTCCGCAATTCGTCTTCATTGCCTTGAATGTTGGCTTGGGATTCAAGAATCAGCTCAATCCGGCTGGCATCTTTGGCTTGTAAGCGGCTTTCTTGGCAGATTTGTTTGAGTAATTCTGGAGTGTTAACGCAAGTACTGGTTTTGGTTTTTGATTCTAAACGCGCCAGTAGCAATAAATCGTCGATTAACAGATTCATGCGTTCGGTTTGTGTGGCCATATTTTGGAATGAGCGCGAGTAAATGCTGTTGCCATCGTCCATTTCCACCAAAGTTTCCAGATAGCCTTTTAAAACCGTCAATGGCGTTCTCAGTTCATGGGAAACGTTAGCGACAAAATCGGTACGCATCCGCTCGATGTTTTTTAGTTGCGTGACGTCTTGAGCTAATAATAACCGTAAGCCTTCGCCATAAGGCACGATGCTGATTTGTAGAAGGATGTTGTCATTAACCGGCGAGGGGATAATGATTTTTTGTTGGTAATCGTTGGATTTTAGATATTGAACAAACTGCGGGTTACGAATTAAGTTAGGTACTCGTTGACCTTTATCGGATTTTTTTAAGCCTAAAACCTCGCGACAGGCACGATTGCTCCATTCGATTTCTGCGTAACTGCCCATCACCACGGCTGCATCAGGTAAGGCATCGGTGGAAGATCTGAACTGTTCCACCATTTTGCTGAGTTTTTTCTTGCGCTTTTTTTCGGTTTTTTTGATTTTCCACAAGTGATAATAAATATCACCCCAAATACCTTTTTGGTCGCGTTTATCGCCGAAAGCACCTTTGTTGAGCCATTTTTCCAGTTCGTTGACGGCTAAGGTTTGGCGGATTAATAAAAAGCTGGTGACGGCTAACAACAAGGTCGATAAATGACCGACAAAGAAACCGACGATGACAGCCGGTACGACTAAGCCTATGGTGATGTTAATTTCGCGTTGCCAGCGTTGCATGTTTTAACCTGTAATTGAAAAGCGGTACCCAAAGCCGCGCACGGTTTGGATTAAATCTTCACGGTCATATTCAGCCAGAATTTTGCGTAGGCGGCGAATATGGACGTCGACGGTGCGTTCTTCGATATAAACGCTGCGTCCCCAGACTTGATCTAGCAAATGGGTGCGGCTGTAGACCTTGTCGGGGTTACTCATAAAAAATTGCATCAGCTTAAATTCAGTTGGGCTGATTTCTAATGTTTTGCCAGCAATACTGAGGCGGTGTTGCTCTGGGTCTCAGACAATCGTATCGATGCTGATTTGACCGCTTTCATTAAGTTTGCCGCTACGGCGCATGACTGCTTTAATTCGCGCCACTAATTCTTTCGGTGAAAACGGTTTGGTCATGTAATCGTCAGCACCGATTTCTAAACCACGAATTTTATCGGCTTCTTCACCTCGGGCGGTGAGCAGAATGATTGGTAATTGTTTGTAGTGCGGGTCGTTCTTTAAGCGTCGGGCCAATTCAACCCCGCTGATACCGGGTAGCATCCAATCGAGCACTATTAAATCCATGGTTTTGTCCGCCAAAGTTTGTAGTGCAAGTTCGGCACTGGCAACAGCGGTGACATTTAATTGGTTTTGGCCAAGCGCCATAATCAGCATTTCGCGGATGGCTTCTTCGTCTTCGACAACCAAAATATTCAAATTCGACATAAGTTCATTTTTTCTAAGCTCAATAATCCCGCTAATTTAGCAATGCTTTATGACCGATTTATGACAGTGGCATAGAGCTGACCAACCGCAAGGCCACCGTCGTTGGGCGGTAGCGTTTGGTGGCGGTAAACCGTAAAACCAGCGGCCTCTAATTTGGCGACGGTTTTGGTGGTTAAGTAGGCATTTTGAAAACAACCGCCACTTAGGGCTATGCATTTTACCCCAGCTTGTTTGGCTAGTTGCAGGATGATTGCTGTCAAGGTGTTGTGGAATTTTGCAGCGATGTCGTGAATTGGGCTTTGATTGAGGTCAAGCAATAGTGCTTTAAGTAATGGTTGCCAGTCGATGATGCTAGGTGTTGTCTCGCTTAAGTTGAATGGATATTCGGCGTTTAGCATCGATAAATTGGCTTGTTGTTCAAGCAGCATTGCCGCTTGGCCTTCGTAATGATTGATTTGGCAAATACCCAGCAAACTGGCGACGGCATCAAATAAACGACCGGCGCTGGTGGTTAATGGACAGTTGAGACGTTTAGCCAGCATTTGTTTTAGCAATGACCGTTGTGCAGGTTCAAAACTTTGCAGGCAAGCCGATTCATCGTTGAGTTGATCGCCGTAAAGTTGATATAACAAAGCTAAGGCGGCGCGGCGAGGTTCGCGTGCCGCTCTGTCGCCACCGATTAAGGCAAATGGCCGTAAATGAGCTAGTCGTTGAAAACCTTGCTGGTTAATCAATAAAGTCTCGCTACCCCAAGTTAAGCTATCGCTCCCCCAGCCGGTACCGTCCCAGGCAAAACCTAATACCGGTGGCTGTAATTGATGTTCAGCCATACAGGCCAGAATATGAGCGTGGTGATGTTGAATTGCTTGGTGTTGAATTTGTTGGTTGGCGTAACGGCTGCCGAA
>JBJSYX010000367.1:0-16636 GCA_046090005.1 Methylomonas sp.
TTGTGGGCTATTGGCATTATCCGGTTGCGCGACGATGATGAACGATTCATCGAAAATCGTTCAGGTTACTAGTAATGTCCCACAAGCCAATTTTTCGATTAAAAATAAAATCGGTAACGTGGTTCAAAATGGCGTTACACCCTCATCGGTTAATCTGAACGTGTCGGCAGGGCCATATTCTGGCGAAAAGTTTTTAATTGATTTCACAAAAGACGGCTATTTGCCATCGACTGCGGTTTTGGATAGCGAAATCAGCGGCTGGTGGTTTGGTAATTTATTGGTGTTTGGCGGTATTTTAGGTTTTGCGGTGATTGATCCTATTTCTGGGAAGATGTGGACCCTGCCTGATTCGGTAAATGGTCAGTTGAATCAATAACGGATTCGATTTTTGCCGATGATTGCATCATGAGTAACAGGCAACTGTATTTAGCCGCTTACGATATTTCGTCTAGCCGCCGTTTACGCAAAGCTTTATATGTTTTGCGAAGTTATTCATCGGGTGGACAAAAATCAGTGTTTGAGTGTTTTTTAACCGCAGCGGAAAAACGCGAATTGTTAGAGCGGATTGGTGAGGTGATTGATCCGGTTGAAGATCGATTTATTTTGTTGCATTTAGCCGGTGCTAAGTCTGTGCGTACCTTAGGGAAAGCCGTTGCCCCACAGGATGGGGCGTTTTTTTATGTGGGGTAGAGTCGATGGGCAGTTTGTATCTGGATCGTAAAAATTTGACGCTTAAGCTGGATGGTCAGGCTTTGGCTTTGTATGAAAATGATGAAAAGAAAGGCACCGTACCTTTACATTTAGTGGATCGGGTGATTTTGCGCGGTAATGTGCAATTGGAAAGTCGTATTTTAGGGGCGTTGACCGAGCGCAATATCGGTTTGTTGGTGTTGTCTGGACGTAATACTGAGGCGACGGCCATGTTAGCGGCGGGTTCACATAGCGATGTTATCCGGCGTTTGGGGCAGTATCAAGCGAGTTTAGATGAGGCTGGGCGTTGTGAATTGGCGCGTTGGTTGGTGTTGGTGAAGGTGCGTGGTCAGCAGCGTACTTTAAAACAGGCTTTGGCGGGACGAGCTGATTTGCGTTTTCCATTAACTAAGGCGATTGAGCAGATGACAAGGATTATTGGTCAGTTGCGTGAGGACGGTATCAGTTTTAGTTTGCAACAGTTACGCGGGTTTGAGGGGGCGGCGGCTGCGGCTTTTTTTGCGGGTTATACGCAGTTGTTCGCGGCATCGTTGAATTTTTCCGGACGTTATAAACGGCCACCACCGGATCCGGTGAATGTCTGTTTGTCGTTGGGTTATACCTTGTTGCATTACGATGCGGTTCGGGCTTGTCATATTGTTGGTTTAGACCCGATGTTGGGTTTTTTTCATGATCCGCAATTTGGCCGCGAATCCTTGGCGTGTGATTTGATGGAGCCGTTGCGACCGTTGGTTGATCAATGGGTTTGGCGTTTGTTTCGTGAGCGGCAGTTACGGCCTGAGCATTTTAGTGATGATAACGGTCGTTGCCAGATGAACAAGGCCGGTAGACAGCTGTTCTATGGCTTTTATGAATCTCATGCCGCAGCGGCAAGACGGTTATTAAGGCGTTATGGTTATGGTTTGGCGAAACGTTATAAGGCTGGATACGAGGCAAGTTAATGCGGCCTTTGTATATTGAAGGTAGTGTAGGTTGTCGAGTGGTGTTTGATGAACCGGCGTTGCGAGTTGTTGTGATGGATAAGGCTGATCAATTATTTCCGCTGTCACGGGTTTCGCGGGTGGTTTGTAGTGGGGTGGTGGATTGGTCGATGTCGGCTTTGTTGGCTTGTGCTGATGCGGGCGTCAATGTGTTGTTTTTGGCGAAAAATGGCGAGGTGCGTGGTCGTTGGTTGGGGCAAGGTAATCAACGGCAGTTATTGGCGCAGCGTTTGGTGGATCTGTTGGCGCGGCCCGATGGTTTGAGTCGTTATGAAAATTGGTATTTGGCGGTTGAGAAATTAGCAGCACGGAGTTTTGCTCGGCGCTTGGGTTTGGCAAATTGGCGTGAGATTTCGGTGGTGGATTTGCGGCGCAGTTTGCAGCAGTTACTTAGCGAACAGCAGCGCTATTGTGCGAATGCTATGCAGACGGTGTTGTTAAGCGAGGTGTTAATTTGGTTGGCTGATGCTGATTTGGCCAGTGATGATGAAAATTTACTGTCAGATGGCTTGGATTTGGCGGATGATTTTAGTCGTTTGTTGTTGTGGGATTTTTACGGTTTTTTGTTGAGCAATCGATTATCTCAAGCCGATTTACTCGCTACCGCAGGTTTGTTTGAACAGCAAGCAGATCGGTTTTACTTGTTGTTTAGAAGTACAGTGAATAAGTTGCATCAATTTTTGTTAGGCATTAACTGATGGCGGATAGCCAGCTTGGTTTGTATTTGCTGGCTTATGATATTGCTGACCCTAAGCGTTTGTCACGGGTGCATCGACTGTTGAAAAAACAAGGATTGCCAGTGCAGTATTCGGTGTTTACGGTGGTGATGAAGCGCAAAGTCTTGTTGCGATTGTTGGCCGAACTGGATGATTTAATTCATCCGCTTAAAGATGATGTGCGTTGTTATCGTTTGCCGAATAACGGTGAGGTGAGTTTGTTGGGGCGGCAGTTGTTTCCTGAGGATGTTTGGTTGTTTAGCGGTGGGGTTAATTTGATTATCCGTTAAGCAGTCGCATTATTCGCAAGTTATGTTGCTGACCAAGATTACTGTCATTCAACCTTTTAGCGTTTTTTCAGGAGTTATTTGCCCGATAAAATCATGCCTTAATCAGCGTAATCTAATTCTGTGTTGATAGCGATGTAGTCTTAGTTGTATCGTTAATGCACGGGCGCGTTTTAATTATTTTTCAGTGGTGCTGTCAGAGGCATCATTCAGCAATTGTTCTGCCCATAAATGATTGTATTGGCCTATTAACCAAATAAAAGCTGAAATCTGGGCAAATGCCATATTTTAAAGCCCATAAAAAAGCCGCATCACTTGCGTGGGCGGCTTTTTTGTTAGCTTATTTAGAGCGCGAATTATTTGCTCAAGTAGCTATAAACTGCATCGATAGCTTGATCTTCAGTCAAGTTAGCTTTTTTAACTGGACCCACTTCCATGATCGCTGCGGTTGCTTTAGGCATACCGTTTTTGCCTTCTTTCAAAACTTTAGCGAATTGGTCTTTTGGCAATTTGCCAGCTTTGATCAATTCTTTTAATTGTGGGTTTGAAGCGATGTCGTGGCAAGCGCCGCAACCGCGACCGAAAGCGCGTTCGTAGATTTTTGCACCTACTTCTTCTGCTTCGTTAGCTGCAACTTGACCGCTCAAAGCCAATAACGCTGCGCCTACTACCAAACCAAATGATTTTTTCATTATTGTGTTCTCTCGTTGTGATTAAAAAGTAGCTGTGCATTTTCTAAAAAAACAAAGCTGATTTCAAATTAAGCGGCTAAAGGATAGGGAAAATCGCTGAAAAATTCAATCTATTTTCTGGAAAAAGGGGCTTTTTCCTAATCGTCAAAAAATTCACTGTCATCAGTATCAAATTTTTCAGATAGTTTTAGCAATACATACAATGCGCCAGTGCCGCCAGCTTTTGGAGGGGTGGAACAAAAAGCCAGTACATCTTTGTGTTGGCGCAACCAGAGGTTGATGTCGTTTTTTAGCACCGGTTGGTTGTCGGGTGAGTTATAGCCTTTGCCGTGAACAATCTGTACGCAGCGGTAGCCATCTTCTACGCAAAAATGCAGGAAGTGCAGTAATTGTTGTTGTGCTTCGCGGCTGGTGAGTCCGTGTAAATCAATGTTGGCATCCAAGCCGTAATAACCTTTGCGGAGTTTTTTGATGACATTTTTTTGCAGGCCAGGGGCAATGAAGCCTACTTTATCTTCTTGGAATAAGGTGTCTAAGCCGCCATCAATTTGTTTTTGCAAAGGATTAACTTGTTCTAATGGCTTAAAGACCGGCACTGGGCGCGGTTTTTTATCGGGCTTTAAAATGACGGTGTTGTTGTCTACAGCGCGGACTTTTCCGACGGTGCTTTTAAATAAAGCTAAATCGGCAGGGGAAGTGGTTTTTTTTGACACGTAAGATGCTGGTTTTGCGGTTTTTTTGCTAAGATGAATTAATTTTAAAGCCTTTTAAAGCATCATGCACATTCTGATTAGCAACGACGACGGTTATCTGGCACAAGGCATCAAAACACTCGCTGAGGCTTTATTACCGTATGCTGATGTGTCTGTGGTTGCGCCTGATAAAAACCGCAGTGCTGCCAGTAATTCGCTCACCTTGGAAATGCCGTTGCGTGCGGTGACTGGCGATGATGGCGTGGTGCGGGTTGATGGTACACCGACCGATTGTGTGCATTTAGCGATTACTGGTTTATTAGCGACTGAGCCGGATATGGTATTCGCTGGGATTAATCATGGCGCTAATTTGGGTGACGATGTTTTGTATTCTGGCACCGTAGCGGCAGCAACCGAAGGGCGATTTTTAGGATTGCCGGCGGTGGCGATTTCTTTGACTTCGAGTAATCCCAAGCATTTTGCAACTGCGGCGCATGTAGCGGTAACGCTAATGAAAAAGATTATTCGCCATCCGTTGCCCAAAGACACTTTATTGAATGTTAATGTGCCTGATTTGCCTTTGTCGGAGCTAAAAGGTTATCAATCAACTCGCTTAGGCCAGCGCCACAAAGCCGAACCGGTTATCAAAGCTGCCGATCCGAGAGGGCACACGATTTATTGGGTTGGTCCCCCCGGTGCTGAGCAAGATGCAGGTCCCGGTACTGATTTTGATGCAATTAAAAACGGCTATGTATCCGTAACCCCTTTACAACTGGATTTAACCCGTTACGAACGCCTACAAGGCTTGAGTGATTGGTTAGCATTGGAGACACAGGAATGACTCGAAGTATACAAGGTATTGGCATGACCTCACGGCGTACCCGTGATCGGATGATTGCTCGATTACGTGATCAAGGTATTCGCAATAGCGAAGTGTTGGCGGTGATGGCTGAAATTCCTCGCCATATCTTTGTCGATGAAGCCTTGGAAAGTCGTGCTTATGAAGATACCGCTTTGCCGATTGGCCATAATCAAACCATTTCCCAGCCTTATATTGTCGCGAAGATGACTGAGTTGCTGTTGGAAAAAGGTACGCCACAAAAAGTCTTGGAAATCGGTACTGGCTGTGGTTATCAGACTGCGGTTTTAGCTAATTTAGTTAAACAGGTTTATTCAGTCGAACGTATCGAGCCTTTGATCAAAAAAGCCCGTGATTTGTTATGGCGGCTGAATTTAAAAACCATTGGTTTCAAACACAGCGATGGCGGTTGGGGCTGGCCTGAGCAAGCTCCGTTTGACGCGATTATCGTCGCAGCGGCACCAAAACAAATTCCACCGGCTTTATTAGATCAATTAGCAATGGGGGGTTTGATAGTAATTCCGGTCGGTGGTGAAAATGGGCAGCAATTACATCGCATTACTCGTACAGAAAAGGGCTTTGAAGATGAAGTGATTGAGCGGGTGCTGTTTGTGCCGTTCTTGTCAGGCGTTAGTCGATAAGCTTTTGGTTAATCAATTGGATTATTTCGTGGAATAATCGGGTGCAATAAACAAAACAATAATAAAAACTGTGAAAACACCAAGTTATCTTATTGGTATCGATTTAGGTACTACTCATACGGTCGTCGCTTATGCGGCAAATAACGACTCTGAAAAAAACATTCAATTATTTGAAATTCGGCAATTAATCGCTCCTGGTGAAGTGGCTGAAAGGCCTTTATTGCCTTCGGTTCGCTACCATCCTGCTCAAGGCGAATTAAGTGTGGATGCTGGTTTTTTGCCGACAGAGGATGGTGCTGTGGTTGGCGAAGCGGCGCGATTATTGGGCAGTAAATCGCAAGGTCGATTGGTGACCAGTGCTAAAAGCTGGTTGTCTCATGCCTCAATTGATCACACCGCTTCGATTTTGCCTTGGGGGAGTGATGAGTCGGTATTTAAGGTTTCGCCATTAGCCGCGAGTGCCAGTTATTTAAACCATGTTCGTATGGTTTGGGAGCAACGTTTCCCTAATGCGCCGATGGCTGAGCAAAATGTGGTGATTACTGTTCCGGCGTCATTTGATGAGTCCGCGCGCTCATTGACTTTGGAAGCGGCGAAAATGGCTGGCTTGCGTGATGTGCGTTTGTTGGAAGAGCCTCAAGCGGTGTGTTATGACTGGCTACGTCGTCATGCTGGTAGTGTTAAGCCGAGTTTGGGTGACAGTCGATTATTGTTGGTTTGCGATGTTGGCGGTGGGACTACCGATTTAACCTTGATTAAAATCCAGCACGGCACAGCTGAGCCGCAATTGACCCGAATCGGTGTTGGTGATCATCTGATGTTGGGTGGTGACAATATTGATTTAACTTTGGCGCATTTGGCGGAAAGTCGTTTGCGCGTCGATGATAAAAAACTTTCAACCGCTGATTTGTCGCAACTATTAGAGCAATGCCGCTTGGCTAAAGAGCGTCTATTGGCAGTCGATGCCCCAGAGCAAGTGGCGGTGACTTTATTGGGTGGTGGTTCTAAATTAATTGGTGGTACTCGTAGCACGGTTTTGACCAAGGATGAGGTCAGGCAAATTGCTTTGGATGGCTTTTTGCCATTGTCGGATTTACAGGCTTTGCCGGATAAAAAGCGCAGCGGGGTGGTGGAGTTTGGTCTGCCTTATGCCGCCGAGCCAGCGATTAGTAAGCATATCGCCGCCTTTTTACAGCAGCATAGCCAAGCCGCGAAATTGGCGTTAGCCAGTGAAAGCATTGTGCCAGATGCTTTATTGCTTAACGGTGGTGTGTTTCGCAGTGAGGTGATGGTTAAGCGTTTAGTAGCGTTGTTAGCCAATTGGCGGGACGGGCAAGCGCCTTTGTTATTGGATAACAATCATCCTGAGTTAGCGGTTGCCTATGGTGCGGTCAGTTATGCGATTGCTCGCCGCGATAAGAAACTCAAAATTTCCGGTGGTGCGGCGCGTAGTTATTTCTTGCAGGTTGATAGTGATCGCCAGCAAAGCAAGCGCGGTGTTTGTATTTTGCCGAAGGCGAGTGAAGAAGGTCATGAAGTGCTGTTGGCGGATAGGCAGTTTGCTTTGCGTGTCGGTCAGCCGGTTCGCTTTCACTTGTTATCCAATGGCGGGGATGGCGAGTATCAGGCTGGTGATGTGGTTGAACTCGATGAAGAGCGCTTTCATAGTTTGCCGCCATTGGCTGTGGCCTTTGATGGTCAGCAAAAAACTGAAATTGCCGTGCAGCTGGTAACCACTTATACCGAAGTTGGCACTTTGCGTTTGCAATGTGTAGCGGTTGATGATGTCAGTTTACGCTGGGATGTTGAATTTCAAATCCGTAAAAAAGCTGCGCCAGTGCTTAATCTGGATTTGCCAGCGCAATTGCCGCAAGCTTTGGAAGCAATTCAGCTGGTTTTTGGCGCTAAATCCAAGCAAATTGATCCGCAAGCGGTGAAAACGTTGCGTGCTGATTTAGAGCGAATTTTGGTTGCGCCACGCGCTGAATGGCAAACACCAGTCTTGCGTGAGCTATGTAATGCTTTGCTGGAGGGGGCTAAATATCGCCGCCGTAGCGAAGCGCATGAGCGCTTATGGTTGAGTTTGGTCGGATTTTGTTTGCGTCCTGGTTTTGGTTATCCCTTGGATGATTGGCGGGTGGAGCAATTGTGGAAGTTGTATCCAGAAGGCTTGCAGTTTGTGAACGAAAAGCAGAATTGGGCCGAATGGTGGACTTTGTGGCGGCGAGTGGCCGGTGGTTTAAATGCCGAAGCCCAACAACGTATCTTTAATGATATTGCTAAATTTATTAATCCAGCTGCAGCAAGACAGGCGGGCGTGGCTAAGCAGTCGCTGATTCGTGGCTATGAAGATATGGTGCGGTTAGCGGCAGCTTTAGAGCGATTGGCGGTGTCGGATAAAGCCCAGTTAGGTGAGTGGTTGTTGAAACGGCTTGAGAAGGCAGGGGAGTCTGAGCAAAGTTGGTGGGCTTTGGGAAGAATCGGTTCGCGGATTTTGTTTCATGGTCATAACCATGATGTGATAGCCCCGCAAACGATTACGCCTTGGTTTGCTCAGTTGTTGAAAATTGATTGGAAAAAACAGCCGCAAGCTGCATTTGCCGCTACCTTGTTGGCGCGCCGTTGTGAAGATCGGGTGCGGGATATTGATGAAGCTTTGCGTTTACAGGTGTTGGACAAGCTAAAACAAGCTAAAGCGCCTGCGTCTTGGCAGGCGATGGTGGCTGAATTTAAAGAATTGGATGCTCAACAAGAAAAACAAGTATTTGGCGAGGCTTTGCCACCGGGCTTAAAGTTAATCGCTTAAGTTTTATTCAAAATCAATTCTAAAACCAGTTTGCTACCAAAGTAAGCCAGTAATAACAGGACAAAGCCGATTAAAGTCCATTGTATCGCCGCGCTACCACGCCAACCGTAGCGTAGGCGACCTATCAGTAAGCCGGAAAAAATAAGCCAAGCGATGATGGATAGTATGGTTTTGTGGGCCAAGTGTTGAGCAAATAAATCTTCAATAAATATAAAGCCGCTGCCTAAAGCGACGGTTAAAAACGCCAAGCCAGTGCCTATCATTTGAAACAATAAGGTTTCCATCGCTTGCAAGGGGGGTAAGGCTAAAATCAGACGTTTAGGATGGTGGCTACGGAGTTGTTGGTCTTGGATAGCGAGTAAAATCGCTTGTAAGGCAGCGATATTCAGTAGGCTGAAAGCGATAATTGAGGTTAAGACATGAATGCTCATTTGCCAGCTGTGAGTTGCCAGCAAGCGTGCTTGTTCAGGAAAAATTAAATCTAAGCCTATTAAACTGGCGGCTAATGGGAAAATAGCAATGCCCAGTTTTTCGATCGGTTTATCTAGGGCGGCGAACAAGAGTAGTAATGCGATAAATAAACTGACTAAAGCGGCTGCGTTGAAGAAGCTGAAGTTAAAGTCAGCGTATTGTTGAAAAATTAATGTCATATAAAGGCCGTGGAAGCCAGCGCCTAACCAGCCAATTTGCATGGCGCGTCGGTGGTGTTTCTGCTGACTGATGAGTTGTTGAGTCATCAAAGCCGAAGCACTGATGTAGCTTAATACGGCAAGGAGTCCGACGAGTAAGGTATTCATGGTTGGAATAATCAAAAGGCGTTGTGATTTGCTTATGTTAAACTAAGGCAACCGATTGTTCTAACCTCTTTGTGTTAGCTCTTATCAGCCTCAATCACAGAAAAATAAAGAAGCAGATATGTTCGATAATTTAACAGACCGCCTCAGCGGAACCCTTAGAAAACTAAAAGGCCAAGGTCGTTTAACCGAGGCTAATATCCAAGAAACTTTACGCGAAGTACGAATGGCCTTGTTAGAGGCTGATGTTGCTTTGCCGGTCGTAACTGATTTTATTGCTCAGGTTTCTGAGCGTGCCTTAGGGCAAGAAGTCCAAGCTAGCTTATCCCCTGGTCAGGCATTGGTTAAGATTGTGCAGGGCGAGTTAGTTCGGGTTATGGGTTCTGCCAATGAAGAGTTGAATCTTCGTACCAATCCGCCGGCGATTGTCTTGATGGCGGGTCTACAAGGTGCTGGTAAAACCACTACTGTGGCTAAATTAGGTCGTCATCTTAAAGAAAAGAAAAAGAAAAAAGTCGGCGTGGTCAGTGTTGACGTTTATCGTCCGGCGGCGATTAAGCAGTTGGAAACTTTGGCTAATGATGTTGGCTTAAAGTTTTTTGAGAGTGATGTTTCTGAAAATCCGGTTGATATTGTTAATCGTGCGGTTGAAGCGGCAAAACGCCAGTTTGTTGATGTTTTGATTGTGGATACAGCGGGTCGTTTGCATGTCGATGATGAGATGATGACCGAAATTAAAGCCTTACATGCGGCTATCAAGCCAATTGAGACTTTATTTGTCGTTGATAGTATGACAGGTCAAGATGCGGCGAATACTGCAAAAGCTTTCCATGATGCTTTGCCTTTAACTGGTGTGGTATTAACTAAAGCCGATGGTGATGCGCGTGGTGGGGCGGCATTATCGATTCGTCATATTACGGGTAAGCCGATTAAATTTATTGGTGTTGGTGAAAAAACCGATGCTTTAGAGCCATTCCATCCTGATCGTGTGGCTTCTCGTATTTTAGGTATGGGCGATGTTCTGTCGCTGATCGAAGATATTGAGCAAAAAGTCGATAAGAAGAAAGCAGAAAAATTAGCGAAGAAAATCCAAAAAGGTAAATCTTTTGATCTGAATGATTTAAAAGAACAGTTGGAGCAAATGCAAAGCATGGGTGGCATTAGTGCCATGATGGATAAACTGCCTGGAATGGGTGGTATTTCAAAAAGCGTTAAAGAAAAAGTTGATGACCGAGATTTAAATCGTCAAATTGCGGTGATTAACTCGATGACGCCGCAAGAAAGACGCTTTCCTGATTTGATTAAAGGCAACCGTAAACAACGAATTGCAACCGGTTGTGGTCAAGATATTCAAGCGGTTAATCGCATCTTGAAGCAGCATCAAATGATGGAAAAAATGATGAAAAAATTCACCGCCGGTAACGTCGCTAATATGATGCGTGGGTTGAAAAGTAATATGCGCGGAATGCGTGTGTAATTTTTTCCTTCACTTATGCGAAAAATTGCGTAGAATAGGCAGATTAAATTTAGATTAAATGTTTTATAAGGTATTCAAATGGTAAGCATTCGTTTGTCCAGAGGCGGCGCTAAAAATCGTCCTTTTTATCATGTTGTGGTCACAGACAGCAGAAGCAGTCGTGACGGTCGCTACATTGAGCGTGTTGGTTTTTTTAACCCTCTAGCACGAGGCGCAGAGCAAAGACTGGTTTTGGATAGCGAACGCGTCCAATACTGGAAAAACAATGGCGCTCAACCGACTGATCGTGTTGCTAAGCTAATCAAAGATGCTAGTAAAGCTACTGCTGCATAAGTAACTTGGGTAACGATGATTACATAAGCGCTGGAGAAATTTCCGGCGTTTTTGGCGTAAAGGGCGGGGTAAAAGTGTTTTCTTTTACTCAGCCTCGCGAAAATATTTTGCGTTATTCGCCATGGTTATTGCAGAAAAATAATCAAGTTAAAGAACTTAAGGTTGTTGGTGGGCAGCGGCAGGGTAATCTTGTTGTTGCTGAGCTTGAAGGTATTAGTGATCGAGATCAAGCATTTGCTTTAATTGGTTGGACTATTTCAATCAAACGAGAGCAGTTACCAAGGCCAAAACCTGATGAATATTACTGGGTTGACTTGGTTGGGCTTGAGGTTGAGACCGATTTAGGTATCAAGCTAGGTAAAGTTGATCACTTGCTAGCAACTGGTGCTAATGATGTGCTGGTAGTGGTTGATGGTGAAGTTGAGCGATTGATTCCTTTTCTGCAGCCACAAACGGTATTAAAAGTAGATTTAGCTAATCAGTTGATTGTTGTTGATTGGGATCCTGATTTCTAGTTTTGGCGATGCGTTTTGATGTTGTCAGTCTTTTTCCAGAAATGGTGCTTGATGGTGCTAGTTACGGTGTCACGGGTAAGGCGATAGATCAAGGTATTGTTAATTTATCAGCGTGGAATCCTCGAGATTACACTCATGATAAACATCGTACAGTCGATGATCGTCCTTATGGCGGTGGTCCTGGGATGGTGATGAAGTATCAGCCTTTGCTTGATGCAGTTAATCAAGCTAAGCAACAAAATCAGGCAGGGTCTTGTCGGGTTATTTGTTTAAGTCCGCAGGGTAAGCTAATTTGCCAGCAGCTGTTGCAAGAAGCCAGTCGGTCTGAACAATTGATTTTAATTGCCGGTCGCTACGAAGGTATCGATGAGCGCTTTATCCAGAATGTCTGCGATGAAGAATGGTCTTTAGGTGATTATGTTATTAGTGGTGGTGAATTGGCTGCATTGATTGTTATTGATGCAGTAACAAGGTTAATCCCCGGTGTTCTTGGTGATGAAGATTCTGCAAAACAAGATTCGCATTACGATGGCTTATTAGATTGCCCTCATTATACTCGGCCAGAGCAGGCTGAATTTGGTGTAGTACCAGAAGTGTTGTTGGGTGGCAATCATGCGGAAATTAAGCGTTGGCGGATGAAGCAATCGTTAGGTCGAACTTGGTTAAGGCGGCCGGATTTGCTGGAAAAAATACAATTAACTGCAGAGCAAGACGCTTTGCTTAGAAAATTTAAAACAGAAGTTGATCAATTAGGGTGTGGTAATGAGTAAAATTATTCAAGAATTGGAAGCAGCGCAGCTAAAA
This sequence comes from Methylomonas sp., assembly GCA_046090005.1. Classification (GTDB taxonomy): domain Bacteria; phylum Pseudomonadota; class Gammaproteobacteria; order Methylococcales; family Methylomonadaceae; genus Methylomonas. The sequence continues at coordinate 12,308 of JBJSYX010000367.1, forward strand.
CAAGATGTACCAAGTTTTGGTCCTGGCGATACTGTTGTTGTTCAAGTACGCGTTGTTGAAGGCACAAAAGAGCGTTTACAGGCTTTCGAAGGTGTTGTTATTGCTAAACGTAACCGTGGCTTAAATTCTGCGTTTACTGTTAGAAAAATTTCACACGGTGTTGGTGTTGAGCGTGTTTTCCAAACTCACAGTCCAGCTATTGGTGGTATCGAAGTTAAACGTCGTGGTGATGTGCGTCGCGCGAAACTATACTACTTGCGTGATTTGACAGGTAAAGCGGCACGCATTAAAGAAAAGCTTTCTTAATAAGTGTTATTTGGTTTGTTGTCATAACAAACCGGAGCAAAAAAGGCGGCTTTTAGCTGCCTTTTTTTTGGTCAATAGAAACAGGGTGATGGCGTGGCTGGATCGACAAAAACTATTGATGGTTTCTTAAATGCCCTTTGGCTTGAATTTGGTCTAACTGATAATACTTTGTCGGCTTACGGTAGCGATTTAAAACTATTTGATAAATGGTTAGTGAATAAAAGTTTATTGAATGTTGAGCAGCAAGATATTAGTCAGTTCTTTCTGTATCGAAAACAACAAGGGGTGTCCAAACGTTCTGTTGCGCGCATACTATCGAGTTTAAAACGCTTTTATGGTTATTCATTGCGAGAGGGTTTAATTCAGTCCGATCCTTGTGAGTTAATTGATGCGCCACGATTAGTCCCCGCACTACCTGAGTCATTATCAGAAAATGATGTGGAGTCTTTGTTGCAAGCGCCTGAGATTTTAAGTGTCTTAGGTTTTAGGGATAGAACTATGCTTGAACTGTTGTATGCTACGGGTTTGCGGGTGTCCGAGTTAGTTGAGTTGAATTTTCAACAAGTCAATTTCCGCCAAGGCTGTCTTAGAGTGGTAGGTAAAGGCGAAAAAGAGCGCTTGGTGCCAGTTGGTGAAGAGGCGATGGATTGGTTAGAGCGTTATCTAAATCAAGCTAGGCCAATGATACTCGGTGCTCGGCAAAGCGATTATTTATTCGTCACTAATCGTGGCTCTAGTATGACGCGACAAGCTTTTTGGCATATTATCAAGCGCTATGCCAATCAGGCTGGCATTGATAAGCACTTATCGCCCCACACTTTGCGTCATGCGTTTGCTACTCATTTGCTTAATCATGGCGCGGATTTGAGGGTTGTGCAGCTTTTATTAGGGCATTCCGATTTATCCACAACCCAAATTTACACACATATTGCGCAGCAACGGCTAAAAGAATTACATAGCCAATTTCATCCAAGAGGTTAATACATGACAGCATTGATACATCCGACCGCCTATATTGCATCAAACGTTAAACTTGGCGAAAACGTTAGTGTTGGTCCTTTTGCGGTAATTGAAGAAGGTGCGGTGATTGGTGCTAACAGTCAAATCGGTGCTCATGCTGTTGTGCATGGGCGAGTAAAAATGGGTGATGCTAATGTCCTTCATCCTCATGCGGTGCTTGGTGGCTTGCCTCAGGACCTAGGGTTTAAAGCTGAAACGCAAACTTGGCTCGAAATTGGGGATCGCAATGTGTTTCGTGAGGGGGTTACCGCGCATCGAGCAACGGTTGCTGAATCTTCAACACGAATTGGTTCGGATTGTTATTTTATGAATAACAGTCATGTTGCTCATGATTGCACAGTGGGGAATAAAACCATTTTTGCTAATAATGTCGCTATTGGTGGTTTTGTCGAAGTTGGGAATAATGTTTTTATGGGCGGTGCTGTGGTCGTCCATCAGTTTTGCCGAGTCGGATCGTATGCGATTGTGCAAGGTACAACTGGGATTAATATGGACGTGATTCCGTTTATGTTGATTGGTGGTAGACCCGCCAAACATTATCGATTGAATATCGTTGGTTTACGTCGAGCAGGGATTGTTGGTGACGATTACAAAGTTCTTTCATCGGCATTTAGACGGTTAAAGAATAAGCAAAGTTTGGATGATTTAGAGGTTACAGTCCAGTCGCAATATTTAAAAGATTGGTTGGCTGTCGATTCCAAGCGTGGATTACATGGCTTTATCGATATTGCCAAAGAATGAATGCTTGCATAAGTCGGTTTATTAGATATAATATACGGCTCGAACGATAGATAGACTTTAGGCGCGTAGCTCAGTTGGTTAGAGCACCACCTTGACATGGTGGGGGTCGGTGGTTCGAGTCCACTCGTGCCTACCAAACATATAAAGCACCGCACAGCGGTGCTTTTTTTATTGTGGAATCGAAAATGCCTGTAATTACTCTTCCTGACGGTTCTCAGCGTCAATTCGATCAAGCCATTACTGTAATGGATGTTGCTAAATCTATTGGTGCCGGTTTGGCTAAAGCAACTTTGGCAGGCAAAATCAACGGTGAATTAGTTGATGCTAGTACGCTGATTGAAAATGATGCTAGTCTGCAAATCATTACCGCGAAAGACGAAGAAGGTGTTGATGTTATTCGACATTCTACAGCGCATTTATTGGCGCAAGCTGTAAAACAATTATTTCCTTCTGCGCAGGTCACTATCGGTCCTGTGATCGATAATGGTTTCTATTACGACTTTTCATACGAACGTTCTTTTACCCCAGAAGACTTGGCGGCAATTGAAAAAAGAATGCAAGAATTAGCGGCTCAGGATATTGAAGTTAATCGTTCATTATTATCCAGAGATGAGGCGGTTAGCTTTTTTGAAGGGCTAGGCGAAAAATATAAAGCCGAAATTATTGCCTCGATTCCTGCAAACCAAGCGCTGTCTTTGTACCAACAAGGTGATTTTACTGATTTATGTCGCGGCCCTCATGTCCCGAGTACCGGTAAAATTAAAGCCTTCAAATTAATGAAAATTGCTGGCGCTTACTGGCGTGGTGATGCTAAAAACGAAATGCTACAACGCATTTACGGTACAGCATGGGGTGATAGTAAAGAATTAGCGGCTTATTTGCATCGTTTAGAAGAAGCTGAAAAGCGTGATCACCGCAAAATTGGTAAGGCTTTAGACTTATTTCATTCGCAAGAAGAAGCGCCAGGTATGGTGTTTTGGCATGAAAAAGGCTGGGCGATTTATCAACAAGTTGAGCAATATATTCGCCAAAAATTAAGAGTTAACGGTTATAGCGAAGTTAAAACACCGCAAATCGTTGATCGTACTTTATGGGAAAAGTCAGGTCACTGGGATAAGTTTGGTGACATGATTTTTACTACTCATTCGGAAAGTCGCGATTACGCGGTTAAACCGATGAACTGTCCGTGTCATATTCAAATTTATAACCAAGGTATCAAGAGTTACCGCGACTTGCCGATTCGTCTTGCTGAATTTGGTTCTTGTCATCGTAACGAGCCATCAGGTACTTTGCACGGTTTGATGCGAGTCAGAAACTTCGTTCAAGACGATGCGCATATTTTTTGTACCGAAGATCAAATTCAAGATGAAGTATCAACATTTATTGATTTGTTGTTCGAGGTTTATAAAGATTTTGGTTTTGAAGACGTCATTATCAAATTATCAACTCGTCCAGAAAATCGGGTAGGTGATGATGCGGTTTGGGATAAAGCTGAAAATGCTTTAGAGCTGGCTTTAAATAACAAAGGTTTGGATTGGCAATTGCAACCGGGTGAAGGTGCGTTTTACGGTCCAAAAATCGAATTTTCTTTGAAAGATTGTATTGGTCGCGTTTGGCAATGCGGCACAATTCAAGTCGATTTCTCAATGCCAGATAGACTCAGTGCGGTTTATATTGGTGAAGACAGTGCCCGCCATGTGCCTGTTATGTTGCATAGAGCGATTCTAGGTTCTCTGGAGCGATTCATCGGGATTTTGATTGAGCAACATGCTGGCAACTTCCCGTTGTGGTTTGCTCCGGTGCAATTAGTGATTATGAATATCACTGATCGCCAAGCCGAATACGCTGAACAAATCCGGCTTGAACTTGAAAAACAAGGCTTTAGAGTCAAAATTGACTTGAGAAATGAGAAGATAGGCTTTAAAATCCGTGAACATTCTATGCAACGTGTCCCATATCAATTAATTGCCGGTGATAAGGAGCTAGAAAATCAAACTGTGGCGGTACGTACCCAGCAGGGCGAAGATCTCGGAAGTCTGTCCTTGAATCAGCTAATTGAACGTTTGAAAAACGAAATTACGGACAGAAAATAATAATAACTTGGAGGATAGGGTATCAGCTCTAAAAAAGATGCAACGCGCTTGAATACCGAAATTACCGCTAGACGGGTTCGGTTAGTAGGTGCTGAAGGTGAACAAGTCGGGGTTGTTTCAATTAATGAAGCGTTACAGCTCGCCTATGATGCAAACATGGATTTGGTGG
>JBJSYX010000368.1:0-7705 GCA_046090005.1 Methylomonas sp.
TTTTCCAGTCAATTACCTTCGCTGTCTGCCCACGCTTATTTTGAAGCCTCGGCAGTGATTTTGGCGTTTATCAATTTAGGCAACGCCTTAGAAACAAGAGCTAGGGGCAAAACTTCAGCGGCAATTCGGGCTTTATTAGGCTTACAACCCAGAACCGCCCGTGTGCTGCGTGATGGTCAAGAAATCGATATTGCCATCGATCAAGTCGGTTTAGGCGAAACCTTGCGCGTCAGGCCGGGCGAAAAAATCCCCGTCGATGGCGTGGTGTTAGACGGTCATTCTCATGTTGATGAGTCAATGTTGACCGGTGAAGCAATGCCCGTTGAAAAGATGCTTGGCGCTAAAGTCGCCGCTGGCACCATCAACCAACAAGGCAGTTTCTTATTCACCGCTACCCGCATTGGCCGCGACACCGCGCTGGCACAAATTATCCAAAGCGTCCGCCAAGCGCAAAACAGCAAACCGGCATTAGCCAAATTAGCCGACAAAATCTCAGCGGTTTTTGTACCCACGGTAGTCGCGATTGCTGTACTGACCTTTTTCGTCTGGTTAATCATTGGCCCTGAACCGGCTTTAGGCTATGCCTTTGTCACCTCCATGACGGTTTTAGTGATTGCCTGTCCTTGCGCTTTAGGCTTGGCGACGCCGATTTCAGTGATGGTTGCGGTAGGGCGAGCCGCGCAAATGGGCATCTTGATTCGCCAAGGCGAAGCCTTACAAACCGCTGGCAAAATCAGTTGTTTAATGCTCGATAAAACCGGCACCGTCACCGCTGGCAAACCAGCATTATCCGCAGTGGTAGCATTGGCTGATCACAGTGAAAGTGAGGTTTTACATTATGCCGCCAGCTTGGAATCCGGTTCTGAACATCCCTTGGCCAGTGCGATTTTGACTGCCGCCGCTGAACAAAACTTAAAACTGCACAAAGTTAGAAAATTCCAAGCCATCAGCGGGCAGGGGATTAGTGGCCGGATTAATGACCAAGTTTGTTTATTCGGCAACCTAGCTTTAATGACCGCTAACGGCATTGAGGTTGGCGCTCACCAAGCACGCCTCGACCAACTCGCCAGCCAAGGCCAAACTCCTATGTTGTTAGCGTTAGCCGAACAATTAATCGGCATCGTTGCAGTTGCCGACCCGATTAAATCCGACTCTGCCCAAGCCGTTCAGCAATTACAACAGCGCGGGATTCGGGTGTTAATGGTCACCGGCGACAACCCCATTACCGCCCAAGCCATCGCCAAGCAAGCCGGCATCAGCGAATTTCGCGCCCAAGTGCTACCGCAAGACAAAGCCGCGGTGGTGAAAGAATTACAAGCCCAAGGCGAAATTGTCGGCATGGTCGGTGATGGCATCAACGACGCCCCCGCCTTAGCCCAAGCCGATGTCGGTTTTGCGATTGGCACTGGTACCGATGTCGCGATAGAAAGCGCCGATATTGTCTTGTTACAAGGCTCGTTATTAAAAATCGGCCAAGCGATTAATCTTTCAAAATTAACAGTGCGAAACATCCAGCAAAACTTGCTTGGCGCTTTTTTCTACAACAGCATCGGCATTCCAGTCGCCGCAGGCTTGTTGTATCCGTTATTTGGGATTTTGCTGAATCCGATGTTAGCCGGGGCGGCAATGGCCATGTCATCGGTAACGGTGGTGAGTAATGCTAATCGGTTAAGGTGGATTAAGTTGGATGAAAATTGAAAATGCTCGGTCGCAATAGGCTAATTTGCAATTAAGTCCTTATCAAAGCAAGTAATTGATAACTATAAAATAATCGCTATTTTTTTTAAAAAAGTATTGCGATATAATTTTTTAAGTTATTGCGATTTCTAAAGGGAAACGTTATGGGCCGAGCTAAAATACTTGAACACCAAAAGCTGGCCAAAGCGCTTGAAGCTTTGCATAACATCAACGGTTCCGATCAAGGTGTCATCAAAGGTAAGCAACTAAAACAAGCTGATCGTGAAACACTGCTACGCACCGGCTTCTTAAAAGAGTTTTTTAAAGGATGGTATTTTCTATCCGATCCAATGGCCGATCTTGGGGATACCACACCTTTTTTTGCTCATTATTTTCAGTTTTTATCGCGTTATTTATCAGAACGTTTCGATGAAAATTATTGCTTGTCAGCCGAGCAATCACTATTGCTACACGCACAAATCAACGTCGTGCCAGCACAAATTACCGTCATCGTCGACTGTAATGTGAATCAAAAAGTTGATTTATATGAAAACTACTCACTGTTCATCTATTCAATCAAGAACCCAATTCCAGCCGATTTAAAACAAATCGTCAGCGGAGTGCAATGCTATTCAGTGGCTGCTGCGCTGGTCTTGCTAAGCCCCAAGCATTACCAAACGCAAAGCCATGAAATTCAAATTGTCATGAACAAAATCGCTGATCCACTAGCGATTGCCCGCTTGGTTGATCATAACCAGCAAGGGGTTGCAAGATTGATTGGCGCTTATCGACAAGTTGGCAGAGCCGATTTTGCCGATGCGATCTTGAAGCAATTGACCGATCTAGGTTATTTAATCCGAGAAATCGATAAGCCATTTGATCAGCCGCTGGTTGTGCCGTTAACCGAGGTCAGAAACGCCTTGTACAGCCGAATCAAATTATTATTCGAACTATTTCGTGAGGATGTTTTGGCCGCAAAGCCAGAGATTCCGTTATTGTCGTTAGCCGAAACCGAGTATTTAGCCGCCATCGAAGCGATTAAAGTTGACGATGCTTATCACAGCTTATCCATCGAACGTTATCGCGTGACGCCCGATTTAATTCAGAAAATCGCCGACGGTGATTGGAATCCACAATCTGAGCAAGATAAACAACAACGTGACGCGATGGCCGCAAAAGGCTATTTGGAAGTCTTTAACTGGGTGAAACTGGCCGCTAACCAAGCCTATTTAAAACAGAACACCGGCGCTGAATTATTTATTGAACAACATCAACGCTGGTTTGCTCAGCTATTCATGCCATCGGTGGAAGCCGGTTTATTAAAACGCCAAGACCTAATCGGCTATCGACGACATTTAGTGTATTTATCCGGCTCAAAACATATACCGCCACATTTTGAGCATATTTTGGATGGATTGGATGCGCTAAAAGAATGCTTACTTGCCGAACCTGATGCGTTTGTGAAGGCAGTCATGGCGCATTTTTTATTGGGTTATATCCATCCTTTTATGGATGGCAATGGCAGAACAGCGCGTTTCGCGATGAACGTGATGTTGGCTGAAGGTCATTATCCTTGGACCATTATTCCGGTGTCGTCGAGAGCGCCGTATATGCAAGCGCTTGAAAAAGCCAGTGTCGAAAAAAATATTAAGCCTTTCGCGCAGTTTATTTCAGACGCGATAAAGGCGGGATTTGATAAGGGTTTATATTGAGTTTGGTTGGGTGAGTGGTTATTCAGCCAAAACCCAATCGTCTAATTTTAATCCCTCAATCCGTTCAAATTCCCTGATGTTATGCGTTACGAGTATGGCATTTTGCGCTAAGGCATGACAGGCAATCCAAAGGTCATTCGCGCCTATTGGTGTTCCGGCGATTTTTAGCCGAGTGAATTGAGTGGCGTAGTGTTGGCACAGCTCGGCATTAACCGTGTAGTTGACTGGAATAATCCGTGTCAGTTGTTGCAGTTGATCCAACACTTGAGCTTTTCGAGTGCTACGTTCAGCACCTTTCAGCAACTCGGCATAGGTCAAAAAAGACATGCTGAGTTTGGTTCGGCTATCCAGTGCATTGATACGAGCCGCAACGCTGGGTGGTTTGTTTTTAATCAGGTAAATGAGGATATTGGTATCCAGCATATAAATCATAAAGCCTCACGATCCTGCATAAGTGCTTGTTGTTGGTAATCTTGTTCTAACTGGCTGGCAAATTCATCATCAAAGCTTTTAAGCGCTGCCATTAAAGCTGCGCCACGGTCGATCGGGATCGGGTGAATAATCAAATCGCCGTTGGCACTACGACTAATTTCAACTTCATTGATGTCCAAACGAAACTCTTGCGGAATCCGCACCGCTTGGCTGTTGCCGTTTTTGAAAATGCGGGTGGTTAAGGTTGTCATCGATGACTCCAAGCGTGTGTATGGTATTGTGTGTATTTTAGATTGGTTTAAGCCTAGTTGTAAATCGGAGGATTAATTTTGTTCGTTATTTTTAGGCTTTCCGTGTTCAACCTGATGACCACGATACGATGCGCTAATAATGAATGACTTTATAGGATGCTGCTGACGGAAGGAGGTGCATCGTTCGCGACAGATGCGCTTCACTTTGTTCAGCACATCCTATAAGCCTAACCATTAATCAAATCAAATCAAATCGCCCATAACCCGCTAAACTACCCGCCAAAAACTCAATCCACCATCACCAATGAACCAACGCATAGTTACCCAAGGCTGGGACGATTACCAATTACTTGACGCTGGCAACGGCCAGAAGCTGGAACGCTGGGGGCAGGTGTTAACCATTCGCCCAGAGGTCAATGCTTATTTCAAACCTGAGCAGACCCTACAACAATGGCTGGAGCAAGCCGATTGGCAGTTTGTTGAAACCAGCAATCAAGCCGGTGCTTGGCATGCTTTGAAACACCAAGCGCCTAGCCAATGGCAAATCAGCTATGGCAACTTGAAGTTTCAATTAGAACTGACCCGTTTCAAGCACCTTGGCTTGTTTCCCGAACAACGCACCAACTGGGATTTCATCGCCGAGCATTTAGCGGCTGATGGGCGTTTTCTCAACCTATTTGCTTATACCGGTGCAGCTTCTTGCGTGGCGCGTCAAACCGGTGCGGAAACTTTGCATGTCGATTCGGTTAAACAATTAATCAGCTGGGCGAATGGCAATATGCAGCTTAGCGGTTTGAGCGATGTTAAATGGGTGAGGGAAGATGCTTTGAAGTTTGTTGAACGTGAACTGAAGCGAGGCAAGACCTATGACGGCATTATCATGGACCCACCGGCTTGGGGGCTGGGGGCGAAAGGTGAGAAATGGAAGCTGGAGCATAAGTTAGAAGCGTTGCTGGCTGGGGCGCAGGCTTTGTTAGCACCGAATGGTTTTTTGATTTTGAATACCTATTCGCCCAGTATTAGTTTGGCTGATATGCGTGGTTTGGCGAATCGGTATTTTAAGGCCAAGGATGTGGTGGTGGCGGAGTTGTGGATGCAGACCAGTACGGGGAAGAATTTGTATTATGGCAATCTGTTGCGGGTGTTGAAGACAGGGAAGTGATTGGAGGCGGTTTCCCAGCCCCCAATCTTTTATTCGATTAATGATGACCTGAATGTGATGGTGGGTTTGAGGTTATATCGGTGTTACGCAAGATATAACGCTCTGCCAATTTACCGGTCACTTTGTTACCACTGCTGTCCAACTGAATTAATGAATTTTCGCCAACTAAATATTGTTGGCTATTCGCTGTGGTACTGTTACGCGGAGTCAAGACGATAGTGTTGCTGGCTTTGTTAAAAGCAAATTTACCTTTTTCAACAAATTCTCTTTCCGATTTGCCAACGAATTGGGTCATTAAGATATAACTACCGTTTTTGTTCAAAGCTAGGGTAGTTTTAACACCAATGCAATCGGCACAAGGGATAAAGCCTGTGTAAATGCCTGGCCATTCAAAGTTTTCTTCGGCAGCGTGATTATGCGTGTCGACATGGTGCGCGTCTGGGGTTTCTGCAACAGCAGGGCTGATCATTGCAACAGCACCCAGCAACATTGAAAAACCCAAAATAGCTTTAATTTTTGTTTGCATACTTGCTCCTCAGCAAAGTGATGGTAAATAGCGATTGGGCTTGCAGATTAAGCCTTTTTCACAAACTCAGATTTTAATTTCATCGCGCCAATGCCGTCGATTTTGCAATCAATATCATGATCGCCGTCAACCAAACGGATGTTTTTAACGCGGGTGCCGACTTTAACTACCAATGATGAACCTTTGACTTTCAGGTCTTTAATCACGGTCACGGTGTCGCCGTCTTGCAGGATGTTGCCGTTTGAATCTTTAATCACCTTCGCATCGTCATTGCTGTCGCTGCTGGCGTCTGCTGACCATTCGTGGGCACACTCGGAACAGATGGTCATGTTGCCATCGTTATAAGTATATTCAGAGCCGCACTTTGGGCAGTTAGGTAAATCTGTCATGTTTATTCCAATAAGTAAAAAGTGTAAATAAGCGCTTAGGGTATCAAACTATTGCTGAGTTTAGCTGATTTGCGAACAGCTGGTTTTCGGCGCTGCGGTTTTGCTTAAATGATTCGGCAGTCTAAACGACCAGCGGCTAATCAATGCCATCAACAATAAAGCCACCGCTACTATCGGCACCAACAGGTTTAAAGTCGCTTGGCTGGCGCTGGCATCCCATAAAGTTAATGAAGTGTTTAGCGAGCGATTAGACGGCAAAATAAACGGGAACATAGTGAATGCAGTGGTCAAAATGGTCATGGTAATCGCGACTGAACTACTGAGAAACGCCCAGTAATTGCGTTCGATTTTCGACAACCACAAGCCTAAGCCAACGCTGATAATTGCCAAACTCGGCAATGCCCACAGCATGTATTGATGTTCGTAATTGTCCAGCCACAAGTCTTCACCACGTTTGACGAACTTCATCAACGGATTACTGGCAGCATTGGTGAGAATCTCGGAACTGATGTGATAGCCTTCTAAGCGAATCACCCACAAGCCCGTCAGCACAAATAAAACGATAAAACCGAATCCAGCTTTATAGCCCATGCTTTTGCTGGCGCTATAAAACGAAGCTTGCGGGTTAAGTTGCAGAAACAACGCGGCGTGCGATAAAAATAAGCAAATCGCAATCCCTGCCACTAACAACGCAAACGGATTAACTAGAGTCGAAAAATCGCCTAAAAACAAAATCCGCATATCGTTATCCATGTGAAAGGGAATGCCTTTTAGCAAGTTGCCAGCAATCATCCCCACCATCAAGGTTGAAACCCAACCGCCGATTGCCAAGGCTTTGTCGCAATACTGGCGCCATTTTTCATTAGCCGCATCTCGAAACACAAACCCCAAAGGCCGAATCAGCCAAGCCAGCAACAACAGTAAAATCGGCAATTGCAGACAGGCCATACTGACCGCATAAGCGATAGGCCAAGCGGCAAATAAAATCGCGATCACAGCTACTAACCAAGCTTGTTGACCTTGGGCGGTGGCGGCGATGCTGGCGATGATTAATTGCCGTTCTTTGTCACTTTGCGAAATCAATGGCAACAACATACTGGTGCCTAAGCTAATCCCTTCATTAAGGGCGTAACCGACCAAGGCCAAAACCAGTAAAGCCCAAGCGATTAAACGTAAAACTTCGTAATCTAAATTCATTGCGCTGCGTCTCTAGCGTGGTTAAAGGTTAAGTAAGCCATCAAAATCCCCGCCACACAGACCAAGCCTGTGCCGGTGATCAGATAAATGCCGAAGTTAATCGCCAGTGCGCTGACTGACAGCGAGGAATAGCTTAAAAAGCTCGGCAATAATTCCGCCACTAACCAAGGTTGTTGGCTGGCTTGGTTAAGAAAATGATCGCCTAAGCCTAATAACCAAGGCAGCGGAGCCGTGAAAATGCTGAGTTGAATCAGCCAAGGTTGTAACGCCGCTTGGCCAAAACCGCCGACAGCAGCGGCAATAAAGCCCACCATAATCAACACGCCCAAGCCGATTAACAGGCGATGAGTCCACAACAA
>JBJSYX010000369.1:0-4693 GCA_046090005.1 Methylomonas sp.
CAATATTGTTAAGTTAAGCCCTTAACTGAGCATAACTGAAGGTGATAATTGGCTTGGTCATTCCCGCAAAGGCGGGAATGACGGCTACATCAGTGCAGGACTGTAATTCTAGGTAACATCAGTTACTTAAATTAGCGGCGTTGGTGGGATGAAAATTGATTAATCACCACTTTCCCGCCTGACATCACCCAATCGGGATATTCCAAGCGTTTAAAGTTTTGTAAAGCATCGCCTTTGACCGCAATTAAATCAGCGGGAGCGCCAGCCGTTATTGTGCCCAGCGGTGCTAAACCTAACTGATGCCCGGCTTTAGATGTCGCGGTTTGTAAGGTTTCCAAGGCGGTTTTTCCGGTGAGATGCATGATTAATTGCAGCTCGTGAGCATCAATCCCCCAAGGTATATCAGCATGAGCCAATTCTGCGCCATAGAGTATCTCCGCACCTAAAGCCGCCAGCTTTTGGGTGTTGCTAAAAACCCCAGCACAATGCGATAGCGTATCTAAAGTCGCCACCACTTTGACCTTTTGTTGGACAGCTTGTTGCAGCAAATGATCGGCAATCGCTAAACACGGCATATGCGCCCATTCATCAACACCGCCCGCCAAAGCAATCGATACCCCAATCTCTTCTGACAAATGTGCACTGACCAGCTTGCCATGTTGATGGGCTTCATCGCTGATGGCTTTGACTAAATCAACGCTCAACATCGGCCAAGGGGTTGGCGTTTGACTGGTATGTTGACTCCACGGCGCACCGACTTCTCCACCGGGCTCTAAGGCAATTTTAATCACCGCTGCACCACCAGCAATTAAGTCTTTCACTGTTTGTCTGGCTTGCTGTTCGCTGGCAACGGTTATCGCAATCGGATTGTGATTTTGATGTCCATGCTGATGCGCCTGATGTTGATCAGCATGATCATGGCCAAAAATCGGCAACGGATAGCCATTAGCGACAGTAATAATCGGCCCAGCAGTGAGTAAACGTAATTGACCATTGCCGCCAGCCGTTGGCAATAATGGCCCACCCACATCGCGCACCGTGGTAATCCCATGCGCTAACACAGTATTTTGTGGCACATGCTGAAAGGCGACATGGCCGTGCAACTCGATCAATCCCGGCAACAGCGTGGCATCACCTAAATCAATGGTTTGCGTGGCTTTGGCTTTTAGCTGGCTGGCATCGCCAATCGCTTTGATTTTGCCATCGACGACTAAAACAGCGGCGGCCTGATGTAATTCAACACCGTCAAAAACCCGCTGCGCTTTTAAAAGTAAAGCGGGCGTTTTGTCGGCAGCAACAACGCCACCAGCCCAAAGGCTGGCAGCGATTAAAGCAAGCTTAATTCGACGGATTGGCATTAGAAACTCGCAGCGATACCGACTTGGCCCCAAATGCCTGGCATTTCGTAACCCGGGCGATATTGGTAGCGTTTGTCGAATAAGTTTTCTACGCCAACGAATACCTCACCTTTTTTACCGAGTTGCGGCATGGGGTAAGCTAGACGGGTGTTGGCAACGGTGAAGGCTTCGACTTGATCGGTATTGCTTGCCCCCACTTTTCGACTACGATTAAGCGCCCAAACGCGTGATTGATATTGCATATCGAACGAGAAGCGTAATGGACCAATCGGGCCGTTGATACCCGCTGTTACCGCTTGAGCAGGTGTGTACGGTAAATTATCGATGCTAGGGTTAAGCATGGTTAAGCTGGCAAACATTGCCCAATCGGCAATCAAATCTTGTTTAACCGAGGCTTCAAAACCGCGCATCCAGTAGCTGCCATAATTGGTATAGTTACCAGACATCAAATCAAATACATAGCGATTTTTGACGTTATCGATAAAGAAACTCAAATCAATTTTGGTGCTCTCAAATGGCGATGCTTTTAGACCCACTTCGGCATGATCGACATTTTCAGGTGACATATTCTGCCAACCATTAGCAGAGAAATCGGTAGGTAAAAAACCATGTGGCACATAAGACAAAGCACCCGCATTAGCAGCACCGTCAATACCTGGATAGTTAACACCATTTGAAACATTACCAAACAGGGTTAAGTCTTGTGATACCAATGATAAACCGGCATGAGGCGATACTTTAGATTGATAGTGGCTATGGTCGTAATAACGCACACCCATCGAAGGCACTAAGGTCCATTCGCTATTTAGGGCAATGTCTTGATTCAATGCAACATAAGGCGTGCTGAGTCTAAAAGTTGGCGTCACAATATGGTAAACACGGCTGCTTGATTCTGCGCCGTAATTATCAACTTGACCGTTTTGCCATTCGTTATCAATACCGGCTAACACTGTCCCGCCTTTCCATGGAGAAAACTGCTCTTTCCAGCGAAAACCGTCCATGCTGTATTGCGATTTCATGTCAGAACTCGAATTAGGCGCGGACATAAATGGCTGTCCACTCCACCCTGCCCAATAGGTATTTTGTTGTAACCAATTGCCGTCACCACCATTATGGTAAAGGGTAAATTTACCTTTCCAATCACCATGTTCATGACTGACACTCCCAGCCACCATGCCAGCGGTGGTATCGAATTCCCCTTTCGGTGGCGTAACACCGGTTTGGCCTGGATCACCTGAACGATTATTGGCATATAAAAAGTTCAGATCGCCACGCCAGTTTGGATTCAGTTGATAACCCACTTTCCCCATCACATTACGCAATTCGCCAAAGCCGTTTTTACGATTACCATCGGATTTGGCGTAACCTTGAGCTAATGAAAAATCTAAATCGCCTTTTTTGCCTTGAATATCCGCTTGCTCACTGATGGTGCCGAAAAAGCCACCAGATAAACGTCCGCTACCATGAATACCTTCTTCAATCGCGGACTTGCTTTCGAGGTTGATCGAGCCAAAGTTATTACCGTTAATTTGTGGCTGAGGGCCTTTATAAACCGTAATTGATTTCATGCCATTGACCGGTAATAAATCCAATAGCGGATGATTCCAAGTTGCCATGTACATCGGCACATCATCAATATAGGTTTTGATTTCACTACCCGGCCTGCCCATACCTTGACCACGAATCGAAACCGCACCACCTTGATCACCACCAAAAGCACCGACAGGGTTATAACGAGAAATTTGTACACCCGGTGTTCTGCGTAATGCCGAAGCAATATCAAGTGCGTTTTGATCTCTGATTTGATCCTCGGACACCACCGCTGAAGAGCTGGAAAAAGCATCAAGACCAATAGCTTCAATCACAGGGTTGGCAGTCACCACGGTTTCAGCCAAGGTACTGGTATCGACTGCTGCTTTGGTTGAATTGTTGTTAGGCGCGACCGGTTTAGTATTGGCTTGGGCTTGTTTTTCAATCGTCACTACACCTTGGTCAACAAAACGAAAACTTAAGCCACTGTCTTTTAATAAGCGTTGCAAACCTTGTTCAGTATTAAAACTGCCAGATAAACTCGGCGCCTGCTTGCCTTCGGCTAGTTCCGCGCTGTAAAGCAATTGCAAACCGCTTTGTTCTGCAAATGCCGATAGTGCAGGAATCAGTTTTTGGCTGGGGATGTTAAAGCTGATATTGCTAGAAGCAACAGCCGGCTGGTTAGCCGGTGCCGCCTGTACTGTGTGTAATTGCGTCGCTATCGCTAGGCTTAATACGCCCAGACGAAAACGGTTTGAGCGTGAAAATAACGGTGTCTTCATGTTAACCCTCTTGTTGTTTTTAACCTTGGTTAGAGGGTAAGACGATCGAGAAAGCAAACACCGTAATTTTTTTTATTTATTCGTTAAAGCATCCAATTTATCTTGAGAAACTTCGATAACAGGCCAATACGCCCCCCCCCCTGTATCAGTGCCGAAAACTCATACCGACAAAATAACCAAAATCATCCTGCTGCCTATTTAAGCCTACTCGAAAGCCACAATCTAAAACAAAATCATTATTAACACTCCACGCCAAACCTTGTTTCAGAGATGATTTATATGAATCATGCGCATCGATTATGCCTATGTATTCAACAAAACCATTAACAGTTTCAGTGAAATCAAAACCTAACCCGTTAGTATGTAAAAGCTCAACTGCTTGACGATTATATTGCTCATCATAAACAAGATCTAATTCAAACTGACCATTCAATGAGAAATATTTAAATTCAGTCGTATAAGGAAAAATCCATCCTCCCTCCCATTGCCCATGACTCATGTCATTTCCAGCAGGTATTTGAAAATAAGAAATTACCCCTAATCCATCAGAAGATTCATCGTTACCAAAAAAATTCCATTTCAATCTTACCTGAACATCATCAAAGCCTCTTTGTTTTGAAAAACTATTAATATGCTCACTATATGCACTAAACACCCATTGCAAATCAATATCATCATAAATCCCCGCTTTAAGAGCAGTTTTAGCAACCGCATAACTTTCGTTACTATCGATTTGATGTCTATTATATTCGTATTCTAAAATGCTTATTTCGGCTTGATAATGCCCAGCATCCACTGTAAAAGGACTTTCTGTTGTATCAGGCCTATCCATAGACATTTTCCTCATTTTTGATTGCGGTGTAGGATTAAAAATATCATAGCAAAATCCTTCATCGCAAAAAAATAACAAAAAAACCATCAACCAAGAGTAATGCACTTTTTTAAAAATTAAAATCATATAAAAAATATACAACCTAAACCTATCATCCACTGATAGATTTAGGTTATATGAAATTACTCATA
>JBJSYX010000370.1:0-2081 GCA_046090005.1 Methylomonas sp.
AAAACCGCCGATGCCAAAACCAAGGTTTACAGTAAATATGGTCGTGAAATTTATGTCTGCGCCAAAGCAGGCGGTATCGATCCATCCGGTAATTTGACCTTACGCGGCTTGATTGAACGCGCTAAGAAAGATCAAGTGCCAGGCCACGTCATTGATAAAGCGCTCGATAAAGCCAAAGGCGGCGGCGGTGAAGACTTTGCGCCAGCCCGTTACGAAGGCTTTGGTCCCGGTGGTTGCATGGTGATTGTTGATTGCTTAACCGACAACCCAAACCGCACTTTCGGCGACGTACGCCAATGCTTCACCAAAACCAAATGCAAAATCGGCACGCCAGGCTCGGTCAGCCACATGTTCGATCATTCGGCAATTTTGGCGTTTAAACATGACGACGAAGATGGCGTATTAGAAGCGTTGTTAAGCGCTGATGTTGATGTCAGTGACGTTGAAAACGACGAAGGTAAAATCACGGTTTTCACTCCGCAAGCTGATTATTTCAAAGCCAAACAAGCCTTAATTGATGCTTTTGGCGAACTGGATTTTGAAGTAGACGAAATTCAATTCATTCCTCGCGCCTACAACAGTATTGCTGGCGATGATTTAGTGCTGTTTGAAAAATTTTTAGACTTATTGAACGAATTAGATGACGTACAAAATGTATTTCATGATGTAGCCGATTAATCATTGCTTTTGTAACTTGCCTATCGGTAGGCTGGATTTGATCATGTAAAAATCACCCTACCGATTATCTAATCGGCTTGATTAGCAACTGGAACAATTAGTAGGGTACGCGGTGCGTACTCTTCTGACTTTACAACTGACTATGTTTGTTTAACCTTGCGGTAACATGACTCGATTAATTTAGCTATTCAAAAACTTCAGCAAAGAATAAATTCAAATCATCCTGTTTGCCATTAGTGATACGTTTATAGACTTTTGCCAACGGAAAAATCCAGTTCTCACCGTCTAACAAACCAATCGCTTGATGCTCATGGTTAATTTGCCATTCTCCGCCCTTATTCTGACGATAGACTTCGCCTATATAGCTGCCTAGCATTTTAGAAACCGTTTCGACATCATGCTCAGAAGGCTGTTTACGAAACAATCTAGCGATAAAACCTTTGGGTCGCATGTAATACAAACCATTCGCGATGATTTCGACCTGAGCGATACTTTTAACTGAAAAATCCAGCGATATGCGAAAATTGGTTTGGGCAAAATTAACCGCATTGACTGCATACGCCGCCATAATTTGATTGGGACTCGGTTCGTTCATGATTGATTCCTAAAGGTAAAACAGGATGGACTTTTAAACACTCTCAACCACCATCGATTTCTAGCTCTAACATCGCCCGCAAATCGTCTGGCATAGTCATCGTCACCGGATCCCAACCCTCCAACTTCATCACATCTAGCAAACAATCCTCCATAATCGTATGGGCGGCAACCGCTGCTTCAGCAATGCGCTGATGCACTCTTTGTTGCAACTCGGTACGGCGTCGATCTGAACAATTCGCTTGGTAATCATAGAGTTTACGCAAACTATCAATCTGCATCCCAACCTGCGATGGACAAGAGCACAGATACAAAATCGCTTGAAGATTGATGCGCCGTAATTGCGCGTTGGTGAACTTGGTTTCTAAACTCATTGCCCAGAGCCTCTTGATTGCTTTGTTATTATAGTTTTTGGCTATATACCTTTAACAGTGACCGTGATTAACAAGCCAATATAGACATCACACCGTTTTGTCACTCACGTATTATGAAGGTGTCAAGTCGCTTTGGAAAGTTTCGAGCAAAAACTTTATCTAATGCTTGCAATGGAAAAATCAACGTTCTCAACCTGAAATTGACAACATTTTACAGATTTTAGCCACTGATTGAATTTACTGTTACCGTTTGATCAATCAGAATTTGGGCATGTAACAACGCATAGTTGTAAACATCTTAAACATGGGCATTGATAGTAACGGACATAACCTCTTTGACCCAAGCGCCAAGCTCGACTTGGTTGACTAAATTTTTCAGATTAACCCAATCACCACTATTGCCATTGATGAGCTTTGTTGCATAAATACCTGATG
>JBJSYX010000371.1:0-3772 GCA_046090005.1 Methylomonas sp.
CGGCCTCAGTATCAACCCCCGCCTCCGGCGTTTTCTCAACCACTTTCACCAATACTTTTTCACCGTGCCACAGGATCCGTAATTGCTCTAGCGACTCGACGCTTTCCAATGGTGACGGCTGCCAATCACAGTAATCTTGCAGGAAACTGACGCGGTAAGCGTACATACCGATATGGCGTAAATGCGGCAGGCTGGCAGTTTCAGGATGATAGTCATTGGGAAAACTGGCTCGGTCCCAAGGTATCGCAGCACGGCTGAAATACAAGGCATAGCCGTTTTTATCCAATACCACTTTCACCGCATTAGGATTAAACACTTCCTCGGCATCGTGAATTTTAGCGGCTAAAGTCGCAATCCCCGCTTGCGATTGACTAGCTAAGGCTTCGGCGGCATCGCGAATATATGCCGGTGGAATTAACGGCTCATCACCCTGTAAATTCACCACAATAGTCTCAGCCGACCACCCCAAAATCTGCGCTACTTCCGCTAAACGCTCGGTGCCGGATTGGTGATTGGGATTAGTCATCACCGCTTGAATCCCCAACCCAGTCACGGTATCGAAAATGCGTTGGTCATCAGTAGCGACGACCACTTGCTCGGCATCGGCTTCTAAAGCCCGTTGGCAGACGTGGGCAATCATGGGTTTGCCAGCAATGTCTAACAACGGCTTGCCCGGTAAACGGGTTGAGGCATACCGAGCCGGAATAACGACTTTAAAGGCAGTTTTCATTGGCGATAAGCTTCGACTTCTTCAAAACTCAGTGGGCGGGCTTCGTCTTCTAACATCACCGGAATCGCGTCACGAATCGGGAATGCCAGTTTGTCGGCTTTACAGATCAATTCTTGCTTGGCGTTGTCGTAAACCAAACTGCTTTTGCAAATTGGGCAAGCCAAAATATCGAGTAATTTTTTATCCATGAGATTTCTGTTTTAGTAGGGTTAAAAGTTGTTGGGAAAAGGTTGCCGGCAATTGCGCGGTAACCGGTAAATACCAAAAATTGGCTTGAGCAAATTTGCCGCATTTCACCGCGTCTTTTTCGGTCATTAACAACGGTTGGTCGTCATTAAATTGCAAATCGTCGGCAGTAAAAACGTAGTGATCAGGAAAGGGATGATTTTGAGCTTCAATGCCTGAGGTTTTGATTTGGGCGAAAAACCGATTGGGGTTACCTATCGCAGCAATTGCATGACAGGCTATACGTTGAAAATAAGGGGTTGATTGTTGTTCACCCGTGAGCAAATTGACCCAAGTTTGACCTTGGCATTGCATGGCGAACTCGCCTGCTTGCAACTCTTTACCGCCATTGACGACGACGAAATCAACCTCTTCTATCCGCGTTTGTGGTTCGCGTAACGGCCCAGATGGTAGGCAATAACCATTACCAAAACGTCTGTCACCATCAATCACTACGATTTCAATATCACGACGCAAAGCATAATGCTGTAAACCGTCGTCAGAAATAATCACATCGCAATAATGGTTAGCCAGCAAATGTTTGGCTGCTTCGACTCGCTTTACCCCAACCGCCACTGGGCAGACGCAGCGTTTGGCTAATAACACCGCCTCATCGCCAACTAAAGCTGTGTCGCTATCGGCAGTGACGGTTTGTGGGGTTTGATTAGCTTCACCGCTATAACCGCGACTAATCACCCCAGGGTTATAACCATTGTCTTTCAGCCATTGCACCAGATGAATGACTAGCGGAGTTTTGCCAGTGCCGCCAACGGTAATATTGCCGACGATAATCACGGGCACCGGTAACTTGGTGCGTTTGAAAATGCCAATGTTGTATAAAAAACGTCTAAAGCGAATGATGTCAACGTAAAGCATCGACCAAGGCATCATCCAACCAGACACATACAAGTCTTTGTACCAAAGCACTTGTAACCATTCGGCTAGTTTTCTTTTCATCGGTGTCATGGATGCTCCGGTGGATTAATAGCAAAACTTAAGTGATGAAAACCCAGTTGATTGGCGGCATCCAAAGCACTAACTACCGCTTGATGCTGGGCTTTACCATCGGCGTTGATAATCAACGGTAATTGACGAGTAGCAATAGTTTGCTGAGCCAAAGCGGCCTTTAAACCGTCTAAATTCGGATTAGCCAAAGCCAAGGCTTTGCCGTCAGCGCTGGTTAATGAATAAGCACCATTGGCATCAATAAACAGATTAAGCGCTTGATTTTCTTGAGTGGCTTCGCTACCAGTGGCTTCCGGCAAATTGATTTTTAATTCGCTGTGATGACGAAAAGTCGTGGCGACCATAAAGAAAAACAACAACACCAACAACACATCAATCATCGGAATCAAACCGATTTCCACCGACGAGCGACGTTTACGACGAAACTCCATTAGCTGCTCTCTCTGTCGCCTTGCATGATGTCAATCAAACGCAAAGCGTTTTCTTCCATTTGCACCACATGGTCATCGACCAAGCGTTCAAAATAGCGATGAAAAAACAGACTCGGAATCGCTACGGTTAAACCGGATGCAGTACAAATCAAGGCTTCGGAAATGCCATTACTCAAGATAGCCGGATCGCCCATGCCTCCAATTGCAAGATCAGAAAACACTCGAATAATGCCATCGACAGTGCCTAATAATCCTAATAAGGGCGTGATGGAAGCGATGCTACCTAAAGCGTTTAAATAGCGTTCCAGTTCGTGAGCGACTTGTCTGCCGACTTCTTCGATGCTGACTTTCATCATTTCGCGGCCATATTTGCGGTTCAGCAAACCAGCGGCCAAAATCCGACCGAGTGGGGAACTGACTTTAATCCGTCTAATCGCGGCGTCATCCAGTTTATTGTCACGATGCAATTGCCAAATATGCGTCATTAAATCGGCAGGGATGATTTTTTGACGCTGTAACGACCAAAGCCGCTCGCCGATAATCGCCATCGCAACAATCGATGACAAAATGATGGGAAACATCATCCAACCGCCGTTTTTTATAACCTCAAACACCTATCAGTTCCTTAATTTTGGGGACAGGTCGGGATTTTACCGCAATGTGGCGGGATTTTGCCGATTCGTAGCGGTTTGGAGAAGGTGGCATCGGATAACGCCACCCTGTTCTGATTAGCTTCGTCATTCCCGCCTTCGCGGGAATGACGACAATTTATGCGTAATATCAGAAACTAATTAAATTTTAGCGACGCGCTGTTTTAAATAGTCAGCAAATTCTTGGTTGATTTCTTGATGCAACAAGCCGTATTCAACATTGGCTAACAAGAAGCCAAATTTAGAACCGCAATCGTAACGGTTGCCTTCAAATTCATAAGACAACACTGGCTCGTCTTTCATTAACGCCGCAATCGCATCGGTTAATTGAATTTCACCGCCAGCACCGCGACCGGTGTTTTCGATTTTTTCAAAAATCGCTGGAGTTAAAATGTAACGACCAACTACCGCAATGTTAGAAGGTGCGACTTCTGGCTTGGGTTTTTCGACGATGGATGACAAGCGCCCTACTTTTGGCGCGGTTTCTGTATGTTCGACGATGCCGTATTTATGGGTTTCTTTCGGATCAACTCGTTCAACACCCAAAATGCTGCTTTGTTGCTGATTAAATAATTCCACCATTTGCTTGATGCAACCGCGTGAACCGTCTTCGATTAAATCGTCTGGCAAAATCACCGCGAACGGCTCATCACCGACCACTGCTTTCGCACAATGTACCGCATGACCTAAACCGAGTGCTTCGGCTTGACGGACAAACACACAAGTCACATGCGGCGGTAACAATTCGCGCAGCATTTTTAACAATTCGG
>JBJSYX010000372.1:0-6331 GCA_046090005.1 Methylomonas sp.
AATTTGCCTGCAAACTTCATCGGCTTGAAATGCTCCATCCACGCACGCTCCCAAACCTGATCTTGCAGCAATTCAGATACCCATGCATTTAAAGGGCTACCAATAAATTGATTAAAAACCAAGGTTTGCACCACATCTGGATCCGCATCTATCTCAAATAATGCTGTGACTTGAGTATTAGTCCAGATTTTAGTTTGATCGATAGCCGGCTCGTAAACTGGCTCATCCTCGGCATCGGTATAAGTCACCGACACTGCGCCAAGTTCACTAAAATAATCCGCAAGTTGAGGAGCCGTTGATTCGTCGGTGATTACCGATATTTGATGCCATGCCATAGGATCTTAAAGGGAGAAAATTGATAGCGGGTTTTGCCTTCAAATCAGCAATCCCCGCTAAACACAGCTTAGTGAATACCTAATTTCTTTTCTAGGTAATGAATATTTTGACCGCCATCAGCGAATGCCGCATCAGCCATAATGCTTTGTTGAAGTGGGATATTAGTTTTAATTCCGTCAATCACCATTTCGCTTAATGCCGTTTTCATTCTTGCAATGGCACTAGCACGATCTTCACCATGCGCAATCAATTTGCCAATCATTGAATCGTAATAAGGCGGGACTTTGTAACCGTTGTAGATATGAGTCTCGCAACGAATACCTGGACCACCAGGCATATGGAATTGATCAATTGTGCCAGGGCTAGGCATGAAGTTTTTAGGATCTTCAGCATTCAAACGACATTCAATCGCATGACCGGTAAAGGTGACTTGATCTTGGGTGACAGACAAAGGCAAACCTGCTGCGATTCGTAACTGTTCTTTAACAATATCAAAACCAGTAATCATTTCCGTTACTGGATGTTCAACCTGAACCCGAGTATTCATCTCGATAAAGAAAAACTGACCTTTTTCGTATAAAAACTCAAATGTTCCAGCGCCTAAATAACCAATTTCCTGACAGGCTTTTGCACAACGCTCGCCCATTTGTTTACGTTGCTCTTCACTAATACCCGGAGCTGGTGCTTCTTCAACGACTTTTTGATGACGGCGTTGCATAGAACAATCACGTTCACCTAAGTGAATTGCATTGCCATGAGCATCAGCCAAGACTTGAAACTCGATATGGCGAGGATCTTCTAAGAACTTTTCCATGTAAACAGTGCTGTTACCAAATGCAGTACCCGCTTCACCTTTAGTTAGATTAATCGAACTAATTAAAGCCGCTTCGGTGTGTACAGTACGCATACCACGCCCACCGCCACCGCCAGCTGCTTTGATAATTACTGGATAACCGATTTCACGAGCCATTTTTAAATTAGTCTCGTCATCATCACCTAGCGGATCACCATTACCTGGCACACAAGGGATACCAGCGGCTTGCATGGCTTTTTTAGCCGAAATTTTATCGCCCATCATTCGAATTGTTTCAGGCTTAGGCCCAATGAATACGAAACCGCTTTGGCTGACTTTTTCAGAAAAATCGGCGTTTTCTGATAAAAAACCGTAACCCGGATGGATAGCTTGTGCATCAGTCACTTCGGCAGCACTGATAATCGCTGGAATATTAAGATAGCTATTCGCTGAAGCAGCAGGTCCAATACAGACCGCCTCATCAGCTAAGCGCACATGTTTTAAATCGCGATCAGCTTCTGAATAAACAGCAACGGTTTTGATGCCTAATTCACGACAAGCTCGCAAAATTCGCAAAGCAATTTCGCCGCGATTGGCGATAACAATTTTTTCAAACATATACTAAACCTCTGTGTCGATTATTCGATGATAAACAAAGGTTGACCGTATTCAACTGGTTGGGCATTTTCAACCAAAATTTGTTTAATTTTGCCGCTTTTATCTGCTTCGATTTGGTTCAAAATTTTCATCGCTTCGATGATGCATAAAGTTTGACCTACTGTTACAGATTGACCGATTTCTGCGAAAGGCGCAGAACCTGGCGACGCTGAACGATAGAAAGTACCGACCATAGGTGACTTAACTTGATGACCACTAATTTTTTCTTCAGCCGGTGCAATAGGGGCAGACGCAGTAGCCGCCGCCACTGGTGCAGCCGCAATAGCAACAGGTGCCGCTTGTTGTACAGCAACATTAGCGGAATAACGACTAATGCGAACTGACTCTTCACCTTCGCTAATTTCTATCTCAGCAATATCGGATTTCTCGATAAGATCGATAAGTTTTTTTATAGTTCTAATATCCATTGTTCTGAGTTCTCTCTATTAATATCTGATGAGCGGCATCTAAAGCCAATTCGTAACCTCTAGCACCCAATCCACAAATAACACCCACCGCTATATCGGAAAAATAAGAATGTTTTCTGAAGGGCTCACGAGCATGTACATTCGATAAATGCACTTCAATGAAGGCAATTTTGGTAGCCAGCAAGGCGTCACGGATTGCCACGCTGGTATGAGTAAAGGCAGCTGGGTTAATAATGATGAAATCAACGCCTTTATGATAGGCGAGATGAATCTGCTCAACGATTTCGTGTTCGGCATTGCTTTGCAGAAAATCAATTGTATGGCCCAGCCTACCGGCCAACTGTTCAAGGTTGACCTGAATATCTTTTAAAGTTTTATTGCCGTACAACCCCGGTTCTCGAATACCTAACATATTCAAATTGGGGCCATTTAGAACAGTAATTTGCGCCATGCGGTGTTGAACGGGTAAATAAATAAGGTGGCGAATTCTGCCTAATTTGCAGGTTTTTGTCCAGATAAACCGTATTTTTCAGCAGATTAGCGATTATTGCTAAAAGTCTTGATAATCGGTTTTAACAAGGCAGCAAGTTGATCGCCAGACAACTCACCACTATGCCTATGAACAATTTTGCCTGTTTGATCAATGATCACGGTATAAGGCACGGCATTAGCGTTATTACCAAATTGTTTTGACAACTCAATCCCACTATCACCGGCAATTAATTGTGGATAGTTGTTGTTTATCGAAGCCAAATATTGCTCAACAGATTCCAAATCATCAATCGCAATCCCAATAAATTGCACATCATTTTGTTTATAACTATCTTGTAGTTTAATAAATTCCGGTATTTCCTTTAGACATGGTGAGCACCATGTCGCCCAAAAATTAATCACGACAATCTTGCCCAGCCATTGAGTTCCCGACTGCACCTGACCGCCCACATCCGGCAAGCTAAAACTCAAAGTCTGCTGATTGTGTTGATCGACACCCCATGTTTGCTGCACCGATAATCCCAAAAACAACGCCAACACCGCGCCAATCAAGCTTAAACTAGAAATTTTACTCACATACACCGCCTGTTTTTAATTTGAATGCCATTTGATATTACAACCAATACTCGGAATCTGCTCAGGATTAACCGGACTGTTTGCTAACAAAGCATCTAAAGCATTTCTAAGATCCTCACCAGTTAATGGCAAATTATTTTTAGGCGTCGCAGCATCCAAACGGCCTCGATAAACACACTTCAACGCACTATCAAACAAGAAAAAATCAGGCGTACAAGCTGCCTGATAGGCTTTAGCAACCTCTTGAGTTTGGTCGAATAAATAAGCTTGAAATGGATTCCCCCACTCTACCGATAAGGCTCGCATTTTGTCAGGCGCGTCTTGAGGATAGGCAAAAATATCATTCGAACTAATCGCTATCGTAGACACACCTTTTGGCAAATATTGTTCTGCAATAGCAATCAATTGCTGTTTCACATGCAAGACATAAGGACAATGATTGCAAATGAACATAATCAAAGTTGCTTGGTTACCACGTAAGGTCTGCAAACTCAACTGCAAACCTGTCACGCTATCAAACAACTTAAAATCTGGGGCTTGAGTGCCCAAAGGCATCATCGTCGAATAAGTAGCAGCCATAACATAACCCATTGAAATAAAAATCGATTTAAAACCCACCCGCCATTACTCAACCTCAACCAGCATAACGAGCTAGATTGAATTGTACCTCAGAGATTAGGCCTCTACTGATAGGCTAGCTAACAGAAAAGCCATTAAGACGATGCCATCTTTTCGCTTATTCAAGTTAAACAAGCTTATAATGCGGGCTTTTTTAACCTTGACCATGAGGATTCCACAATGGCTGACAATCTAATTGCCCCTTCGATTCTTTCTGCTGATTTCGCTCGTTTAGGCGAAGAAGTTGTGAATGTTTTAAACGCGGGCGCTGACATCGTGCATTTTGATGTATGGACAACCATTTTGTACCTAACCTAACCATTGGCCCTCTGGTTTGTGAAGCTTTGCGTAAACACGGTGTTACCGCTCCGATTGACGTACATTTGATGGTAGAGCCAGTGGATCGTTTGATCCCTGATTTTGCCAAAGCGGGTGCAACTTACATCACTTTCCACCCAGAAGCTTCTGTACACATCGACCGTACTATCCAGTTAATTAAAGATCACGGTTGTAAAGCGGGCTTGGTATTCAACCCAGGCACACCGTTACACCATTTAGACTACGTTTTAGACAAATTAGACATGATTTTGTTGATGTCAGTTAACCCTGGTTTTGGCGGTCAATCATTCATTCCTTCTTCATTGAATAAACTACGTCAAGTTAGAAAAATCATTGATGACAGCGGTTTTGACATTCGCTTGGAAATCGACGGCGGCGTTAAAGTCGACAACATCCGCGAAATTAAAGAAGCTGGTGCAGATACTTTCGTTGCGGGTTCTGCGATTTTCGGCAAACCTGATTACAAACAAGTGATCGACGAAATGCGTGCTGAATTAGCAAAAGCGAAGTAATCGACCTAAAAAAGCCGCTGCGGTTTCTAATCGAAGCGGCTTTTTATGTGCCTTAGTTTTCGGTTCTTTTCGGCATGACCAATACTTTATCAATCCGGGTGCCATCAATATCGACCACCTCAAAATACCAATCACCATCTTGAAAATTATCCGCAACGCGGGGAATTTTCTCCAAGTAATACAAGATAAAGCCACCGACAGTATTATAAGTATTCGCTGATTCGCCAGGTAAATCGTGATTAATCCCAACCACCGATTTCAAGCGCTTAATCGCTAAACCGCCATCCACCAACCAAGAACCATCATCGCGCTGCACCATATCAGGGTCAAAATCCGACTCGATGCTTGGCAAATCACCGACAATCGCTTTCAACACATCACTCAGTGTCACCAAGCCTTCTAAATCGCCATACTCATTAACAATCAGCGCGAAATCAGCTCGCGCTTCACGAAAAAACTCTAATAAATGGGTCAAACTCATCGAATCTGGCACAAACAAAGCCTGTCGAACCGTCTTCGCCAAATCAAATTCAGCACCGTTCATCACCGCTTTTAACAAATCACCACGATGCAAAATACCAACCACATTGTCTAAACCACCGCTACAAATCACCACTTGCGAATAAATACAGTCAGCGATTTTTTCTTTCACATCACAACTTTCATCAGCCAGATCAATCACAAACATTTCTTTGCGCGGCGTCATCACCGCCCCAACCCGCTGTTCATCAAGCTTTAAAACATTAGCCACCAAATGGCCTTCGCTGGCATGAAATACACCGGCCTCTGAGCCGATTTCCATTAATAACTTAATCTCTTCGTTGGTCACCGTCGTCTGCGGCGCGCGATGAGCGCGAAAAATTCGCAAAATTAAATTGCTGGAAGACGACAACACCCAAACTAAAGGACTAGCGATAATTGACAAGCCATTCATCGGTCTAGCCACGACAACCGCGATGCCTTCAGGTCTTAACAACGCCAAGCGTTTCGGCACCAATTCACCAACCACCACCGAGAAATAGGTAATTAAAACCACGGTAAAAACCAAGGCCAAACCATCGGCATAAGGCGCTAATAATGGCAATTTAATTAATTGTTCATGCAATGGCACGGTTAAGGCATCTTCACCTAAAGCACCACTTAAAATCCCCACCGACGTAATACCGACTTGGACGGTGGATAAAAACCGCGAAGGTTCTTCGTGTAACTTCAAAGCAGCCTGAGCGCCGGCTCTACGATCAGCGGCTAATTTCTGTAACCGCGCTTTTCTGGACGAAACCAGCGACATTTCAGACATGGCAAAAACGCCGTTAATCACAATCAAAACTAAAATCAGACCAATGTCCATTGCATGAGCCGCCTCTGACCGTTTCCGGTGCGGCTTAGGTGTTAAAGATGAGCTTATGTTACCACTGAGCTAGCCAATTGAGCGTCATAGGCTTTGGTTCTGATTCGTCAATAAGGCGATTTTGGCCTGATACCGTATAATGGACGACTGTTTTTGTTTACTACAAGCCGAGGAATCATGAGCATTACGCTGTCCAACCGCGTCAAAGCCGTTAAACCATCACCGACTTTAG
>JBJSYX010000373.1:0-3642 GCA_046090005.1 Methylomonas sp.
ATGCGTTCAGGGCTTCACCGCGGGCTGATGGATGGCCCCCCATTTTCAATTGATGAGCATGAAGTAAAACGGCATTATGGTGGTGTTTACGAATTGAACTCTGTCGAAAGCAAGTGCGTCGCGGACGGACTGAAGGGAAAAATCCCATCTACTGAGACCGTCTGGTTGCTCCAGCGAACAGATAAATAATTTGTTGCTAAGAACTTGTTGAGGGGGGGATGAAGACATCGACAGCCATCCCCCAACCAATGACTACGTTGAAATTAAGAACAAGTTTAGAACAAGTCCATTTTTAGTGTAACATCGTGATCCCCAAGCCTTCGGTAACGACGATGATAGCTCTCACTTCAAATTTATCTCAGCAACTCTCAGAGATTTTTAGCCAACAGCTGAAGACTGACAACTTGCAGTTACCAATCATGGAGCCAAGTCAGTTTGCTCAGCAACTTGAACTGCCACTATTTACTGCAAGGGTTCCTGCTGGCTTTGGATTTCCGTCGCCTGCTGATGATCACTTGGAAGCATCTATCGATTTAAACTTGAAAATTTCCGATTCCGACATTAGAGTTAGGCATAGCTCTTATTGTTGGTAATTGAATAACGTCTAAACGGAGAACAAACCATGCCTCTTCCATTAATTCCAGTTGTTTTAGGTGGTGCCGCTCTTCTTTCTGCGGCATTTGGGGTTAAAAAAGGTGTAGATGCAAAATCTGATTTTGATTCTGCTGATCGTTGGAATAGAAAAGCTCAAGATGTATATGATGAAGCAAATAAAAAGCTCAAGTCAGCCCACAAAAAAGCTCAAAAATCAATGAATTTACTTGGGGAATCGAAATTTACAATTTATCAAAATTCAATCATCCCCTTTGTAGACTATTTTTCTAGAATAAAGAATATCAAATTTGATGATAGCCGTCTTATTGATGCAGGCAATTTACCGCAAGTAACAACTACTGAACTAAATCAACTAAAGGAAACGGCTCTTGAAATGAAGGAAATTGTGGGCGGTGGAATTGCGGCACTAGGATCAGGTGGTCTGGCGGGCTTAGCTGCATATGGTAGCGTTGGCTTATTAGGAACAGCTTCGACAGGTACGGCAATTGGCTCTCTTGGTGGTGTGGCGGCAACAAACGCAACATTAGCTTGGCTAGGTGGCGGCTCCCTTGCGGCCGGGGGGCTCGGTATGGCTGGTGGCACAGTTGTCCTTGGCGGCTTAGTAGCTGGTCCTGTTTTGGCTGTGGGCGGGATGATGTTGGCGTCAAAAGCTGAAGCGGCTAAATATGATGCTTATGCAAATTACGATAACGCTAAACTCGCTGCCGAGCAAATGGAGTCCGCAAAAGTAGCAACAAAAGGTATCGAGCGTCGTTTCAACGAAATCAACTCCGTGCTAAATGCATTAAATGATAAATTTTTGCCTTTGCTTTCTTCGCTAGAAGACCTGGTATTAGCAAATGATAATTATTCAACATATTCGGAAATTGATAAAAAAGGTGTTTTTATGGCGGCTTCCATTGCTAAAACAATCAAATCCATCATGGAAACTCCATTAATTGACAATATGGGAGTATTGACACCCGACTCAACAAAAGCCGTTGCTCTTGCAGAACAATCCCTTGCTTTTATTGAATAAAAACTCAAAGATTGAATGAATTTTAATCATTCAGCACATTTTGGATACAACAATGTCTAAATCAATAAGAAATAAAAAGTTTGTCTCTATAGCGGGTGGATATATATCTGAAAATATCACACAACGCTTTACCGACCGAACTATAGATATTTTCCAAGATACAGATCGTTTAACAGAGCTTGCCAACAACTGGTCAAACGGTGCAAAAGATAAAGTTCAGGGGCGCATGTTTGAACAGCTTGAGGTAGTTAAATTTAATTTCGATGCTTTAAAGAAGGATAGCGATTTGTTTGCCAAAACAACCGATAGCATGGGGTTGCCGCACGATAAAGTGGATATAGTTATAAAAAGAGGAAAAGAAACATTACGAGAGGTGCAGGCTAAGTCGTATCAAACGGCAAATTTGAGTGCCAATGCATTATCTATGCCAGATAAAAATTCTACCGTTTGTAAATATGATTCAATGGGTAGATTATTACCTATTGAACAAGGCGAAGATGCATTAAAGTATCTAGATCAAAAGATAGAAACAAACCCTGATGGTTTTCGCGTCGAAAGATTTAAAAATACAAAAAATAATCTACAAAACAAACTAAATCACGAAGGCATTTCGTCAACTGGTACGACTAGACAGGAAGCAATTGCAGCAACCGACATTAATGCAGCTGAAAAGATTGCAGATGAGTTCAAAGTAAAATCAGCATTAACTGATATGCACGAATCTGGAATACGTGCAGGTAATGTGGGGGCTTTGCTTGCAGGGTCAACGAGTACCGTTACAGGTCTTTATTCACTACACAAAGGCGACATTGAAGCTGGAGAGCTTCTCACTCGTGTCGCTGTTGACTCTGCCAAAGGTTATGCAACAGGATATGTGGTGACCGCAATGAGCAAGGGACTCACTCATTCGACAACCTATTTTCTTGGAGAATCTGTCGCCCGTACCTTTGCGCGCTCAAATGCGCCAGTTGCTATTGCATCAGGTGTTGTCAATGCGAGCAAATCCTTTATTTCGTATATAAACGGGGATATTGATAGTGAACAGCTTTTAGATGAAGTTAGTCATACAGCCATTACAAGCACATCGTCTTTTTATTATGGGGCATTAGGGCAAGTGGCAATACCAATCCCTGTTGTCGGAGCTGTAATAGGTGCCGGAGTTGGATATTTTATTGGGAATATGCTGCATCAATCAGGGTTAATCGCACTCGGTGACAGTAGAGTTGTTAAGGAAGCAAAAGAGCGGCGTTATGCTGTCCAAGCAATGTGTTTGGCCGCCATTCCAGAAATACAAAAACATCGTCTTGAACTGGAAAATTATCTAGATTCATATTTTTCGGAAAGAAAGAACGAATTCTTAGCTTCATTTAATATACTTGACCATTCACTGTACAATTGGAATCCAGATGAATTTGTTTCTGGATTAGAGCGAATAAATAATCAGTTCGGGACAAGTCTTCAGTTTAAGTCATTTTCAGAGTTTAATGCTCTTATGATTTCGGATGAGGTTTTTGAATTTTGATTAGCTATAGTATTTGAGTCAAATCAATTCTTCTTTGCCGAGGTCTAAGTTTAACTCGATCATATTGCCAGTAATCAAAATATTGACTAGTTTTTTAACGAACTGCGATCAATCAGTAGTTGTGTCTGAACCCTATATTTCTCAATATCTTTCCCAGTGCGAGCCGGCACAATCTTAAAAATAGCGTTTGTGAAATGAAAGCCTTGATTTCCATTAATCTTGAATCTGTAACATCAATCGAACATTAAAACAAGAGAAGGTTGAAATAAAATTATCATCTGAATCTACAAATACCTTACCAAGCTCATTTCCTTAACGGATCAAGCAACGATTTCAGTCCGTTATGGTCAGTCTCTTGCATTAGTGCCAATAGCCGACCTAACTCACCACTGGGAAATCCTTCTCGTGCAAACCAGTTCAGATAATGCCCTGGCAAATCAGCAATGACCCGTCCCTTGTATTTACCACCCAATGTCAGAATAGTTGT
>JBJSYX010000374.1:0-8702 GCA_046090005.1 Methylomonas sp.
GTTACCAACAACCCAGTTACTGGCAAATTACCTTACGCAATCCTAAGCGGATGGTGCAAGCTGAATATTGGGAAGGTAATGCCTTTGTCAGTGTTAAGCAAGCTGAAAGCAATTTATTACAAATGCTGACTAATTTGCATAAAGGTAGCGGTATGGGGAGCGCTTGGGTTTTGTTAGTCGATAGTTTGGCGGGTGGGTTAATTGTGTTGAGTTTGACTGGCACACTGTTATGGACTCGCTTGCATGGGAGTCGTTTGGTAGCTGCGGGATTGGGGTTTGGTTGTTTAAGTTTAACCATTGGCTTTGCTTTACAAGCAATCACCATTTAAAGTCAAAACAGGACGGATTAGTCAAATCCGTCCAGTGTTACTATTGCTGGCTTGCGATTAAATCCAATCCGAATCGCCGTTATCATCTTGAAAATCACTGTCATCACTAACGAGATAATCGTTTTGCTCTTGTTGGTTATCAGCCATTTGCATGGCATCATCACCATAGTAATTGTTAATGACGGTTTGTTCGCTGACATGCTCGCTAAAGCCTTGATCATGTTGACCCCAGCCTGATGAGCCGTGATGGCCACCCATTAGGTTTTCAATGCCTTGGAATAAAAACGAACCAGCGACAACGCCAGCAGCAGTGGTTGCTACGTTACCTAAAAAGCTTGATGCACCGCCACCAAAGGCGCTTGGTTGAGTAGGCGGCGGTGCATAACGAGGCATTTGGTAGTTACCTGCACCAGGCACTGGCGCGGCATTACTAACTGGTTGTGCCCAAGGGTCATTGTTTAAGAAGCTATTGCTGGTGTTGCTGGGTTGGTTTCTGACTTGATTTTGTAAATCAGCGATTTGTGTTTTGGCATTATTTAGCGCTTGTTCCAAAATCAACGCCCGTTGAATTAACAGATAATTGGCGTCCGGTTGCTGTTTAATCGCCGCCTGAATCAAGGTTTCGGCTTCTGGATCTTTTTGGCTAAGTTTGGCTTGGGTTAATTGATTAAGGAATTGACTTAATTGTTGCTGTTCTTGTGGGGTCATACTGTTTGCTCCAATGCGGTTTGTTTAGCGGTAATGACTATAGTTGGTACTTTAAAGTTTCCAAGGTAAATTGGGATGGTGTGATTAATTTCAATCTATTGACTTAAATTTAGCTTAAAAACTCATTATTTAGAGTGGAAGCGGTTGAAATTTGCTGACTATGCCGCTATTTTAACGACATATCAATTGCAAACCTCCACAATGTCCGATTACCAGCCAGATAAAGATTTCGATGGCGATGTGGCTTTAAAAGAAGCCAAGCCACAACTAAAACGTCCTTCAATGTATAAGGTGCTGTTACTAAACGATGATTTCACACCGATGGATTTTGTGGTTGAAATCCTGACTGATTTTTTCAATATGAACGAAGAGCGAGCTACTCAAGTGATGTTGCAAGTGCATACTCAAGGTATCGGGGTTTGTGGGGTTTATACTAGAGATGTCGCTGAGACTAAGGTTTATATCGTTAACGATTATTCGCGTGAACATCATCATCCGTTGATGTGTACGATGGAAGAAGCATGAGGAAACTAATATGTTAAGTAAAGAACTTGAAGTCACCTTAAATGCTGCGTTTTCGGGTGCTCATGCCAAACGGCATGAATTTATTACAGTTGAGCATTTGCTGTTAGCTTTATTAGACAACGAAACCGCCATTCCAATTTTGCTGGCTTGTGGTGGCAATATTAATGCTTTACGTGGGGAATTAACGCGCTTTATCGATGAAACTATGTCGTTAATTCCAGATGGCATTCAACGAGAAACCCAGCCGACTTTAGGTTTTCAGCGTGTTTTGCAACGCGCTGTTTTCCATGTGCAATCCTCTGACAAAAAGGAAGTGACCGGCGCTAATTTATTTGTGGCTTTGTTTAGTGAGCAGGAGTCACATGCTGTTTATTTATTGAATAAACAGGATATTACGCGCTTGGATGTTGTGAATTATTTGGCGCATGGTGTTTCAAAACTCGATCAACTTGAAAAAGAAAGAGCTTCGGATGTTGAGACTGACAAAGCGGGTAATGAGTCTAATGAATCGCCTTTGGAAAAATATGCGGTCAATCTTAATCAAGAAGCCTTCAAGGGCAATATTGATCCTTTGATTGGGCGCGATTTAGAAGTCGAGCGCACAATTCAGGTTTTATGCCGCCGTCGTAAAAATAATCCTTTATTAGTCGGTGAAGCTGGGGTTGGTAAAACAGCGATTGCCGAAGGACTGGCTAAACGAATTGTTGAAGAACAAGTGCCAGACATTTTACTGAATAGCGTAATTTATTCTTTGGATATGGGGGCTTTGGTTTCTGGTACTAAATATCGCGGCGACTTTGAGAAACGGTTGAAAGGATTGATTAATCAGCTAAAAAAACAGCCTGAAGCGATTTTATTTATCGACGAAATTCATACCATTATTGGTGCTGGTGCTTCGTCGGGTGGGGTAATGGATGCCTCTAATTTAATTAAGCCTGTGTTGTCATCAGGGCATTTGCGCTGTATCGGCTCAACCACTTATCAAGAATATCGCGGTATTTTTGAAAAAGACCACGCATTGGCACGTCGTTTTCAGAAAATCGATGTTTTAGAGCCGTCGATTGAAGATACTGTGCAAATTCTTAAAGGCTTGAAAACTCGTTTTGAAGAGCATCATGGGCTTAAATACACCGTAGATGCTTTGCGTTTGGCGGCTGATTTGTCTGCCCGTTACATTACCGATAGACATTTGCCTGATAAAGCGATTGATGTGATTGATGAGGCGGGAGCAAGACAGCGTTTATTAAGCGAAGATCAACGTAAAGAGGTAATTGATGTCGCAGAAATTGAAGATATTGTGGCAAAAATCGCTCGTGTGCCAGTGCAATCGGTATCGGCTTCAGATAAAGACAAGTTAGCTAATCTTGAAAAAAACTTGAAAATGTTGGTGTTTGGACAGGATGAAGCGATTGCTGAATTAGCTTCGGCGATTAAATTGTCGCGTGCTGGTTTACGTGATGCCAGCAAAACTATCGGTTCATTTTTATTCGCTGGTCCAACTGGGGTTGGTAAAACCGAAGTTACTAAACAATTGGCTAAAGTGCTGGGAATTGAGTTAATCCGTTTTGATATGTCCGAATATATGGAGCGACATACGGTTTCACGGTTGATTGGTGCGCCGCCGGGGTATATTGGTTACGATCAAGGTGGTTTGTTAACTGAAGCGGTAACCAAGCATCCGCATGCGGTGTTATTGCTCGATGAGTTAGAAAAAGCCCATCCTGATGTGTTTAACCTATTATTGCAAGTGATGGATCACGGGACTTTGACTGATAACAATGGCCGCAAAGCCGATTTTCGTAATGTGATTTTAATCATGACTACCAATGCCGGCGCCGAAGAAGCTGCAAGGAGTTCGATTGGCTTTACTGAACAAAATCACGCGACAGATAGTTTTAAAGCACTTGAGCGTGGATTTTCACCAGAATTTAGGAATCGGTTGGATGCTATATTGCAATTCAAACCACTCGATATTTCGGTGGTTGGTAGCGTGGTTGACAAGTTTATTTTTGAGCTGGAAGCATTGTTAGCAGACAAAAATGTCACGCTCAGCTTAGATGCAGGCGCTAGAAACTGGCTCGCTGTGCGTGGTTATGATGCCAAAATGGGCGCACGCCCAAGGGCAAGGTTGATTCAGGAAAAAAGCAAAAAACCGCTAGCAGAGGATTTATTGTTTGGCCGATTAGCCAATGGCGGTCATGTGCGCATTGAAGTTGAAAACGATGCTTTGGTGTTTGCGATAGAAAGCAAACAAATGACGGCTACGGAATTAAATCAAGTAGTCTAGCGGAGATGATCAGTAATCGCTAACTCGTTATAAAACGAGATTAGCGGTTACGGAAAGTGATGCGACCTTTGGTTAAATCGTAAGGAGTCATTTCAACTCTTACTTTATCGCCAGTTAAAATGCGGATGTAATGTTTACGCATTTTGCCTGAAATATGAGCGGTCACAATGTGGCCGTTTTCAAGTTCTACACGAAACATAGTGTTTGGTAAGGTATCAATGACCTTGCCATCCATTTCAATTTGATCTTCTTTTGCCATAATTAAGCTCTTAGGTTAAAACTGGCATCTTAACATGAATCAATCTGATACTTATAAAATTGTCTTTCAATTCATTTCGGATCAATTCTGCAGAAGTTTGTTTTTGGGCTATTTTTACTGGTGCTGACAGATTGTTTAACAGTTGGTGACAAAAAATGTAGTTGAAACAAGTCAATCAAGTATTCAAACCTTGATTAATTCTTAGTTAAAATCAAATTAAATGGGTTTGATTGTGACGATTAAAACTGTTTGGCTGGCATGGTCTATGGGATAATGCCGCTATTAAATTGGCCTATTAACGACAGGGAAACTATGGACGAGAACAAGAAAAAGGCGCTTGGTGCCGCATTGATGCAAATCGAAAAACAGTTCGGTAAAGGATCTGTCATGCGAATGGGAGATGTGGCTGCAAACCGCGATATTGAAGTGGTCTCCACAGGTTCTTTGTCGTTGGATATTGCTTTAGGTTGTGGTGGTTTGCCACGCGGTCGAATTATTGAAATTTACGGTCCAGAGTCATCCGGTAAAACCACTTTGACTTTACAAACCATTGCTCAGATGCAAAAACTGGGCGGTACAGCAGCTTTTGTTGATGCTGAACACGCTTTAGATCCGATTTATGCTGAAAAAATCGGCGTTAATATCAAAGATTTATTAGTTTCTCAGCCTGACACTGGCGAACAAGCCTTAGAGATCACCGATATGTTGGTGCGTTCTGGCGCGGTTGATATTGTCGTTATCGATTCGGTTGCAGCCTTAACCCCTAAAGCCGAAATCGAAGGCGATATGGGCGATTCTCACATGGGTTTACAAGCGCGTTTGATGTCGCAGGCACTGCGTAAACTGACAGCTAATATCAAGCGTTCCAATACCTTGGTTATCTTCATTAACCAATTGCGGATGAAAATCGGTGTGATGTTCGGTAGCCCAGAAACCACTACCGGCGGTAACGCCTTGAAATTTTATGCTTCTGTGCGTTTAGATATTCGTCGTATTGGTTCAATCAAAAAAGGCGATGAAGTTGTCGGTAATGAAACTCGGGTAAAAGTCGTC
Organism: Methylomonas sp.; assembly: GCA_046090005.1. Lineage (GTDB taxonomy): Bacteria > Pseudomonadota > Gammaproteobacteria > Methylococcales > Methylomonadaceae > Methylomonas. The sequence continues at coordinate 5,162 of JBJSYX010000374.1, forward strand.
AAAAACAAAGTAGCGCCACCGTTTAAACAAGCTGATTTCGAAATTTTGTACGGCGAAGGGGTGTCATTCTTTGGTGAATTGGTCGATTTAGGTGTGATTCACGGCTTTGTTCAAAAATCAGGTTCTTGGTACAGCTATGGCGATGAAAAAATCGGCCAAGGCAAAGACAATGCCAAACAATTTTTAAAAGATAACCCAGAAAAAGCCAAACAATTAGAAGCAGCGATCCGCGAAAAAGCCTTTGCAGGTCGAAATGCTGTTGTTGAAACATTGGAAGAAGATGACGACGGCGAATTTACAGACGTCGATTGAGCTTAAGCAAAATATCCAACAAATTTGTCTGCGCCTGCTGGCAATGCGTGAGCATAGTCAGCGGGAATTGCTTGATAAATTAGCGTTAAGAGGCTACAGCCGATCAGACGTTGAACCAATTATTGCTGAGTTTGCAGAACAAGGTTGGCAAGATAATCAGCGCTTTGCTGAATGTTATGCCAGACAACGCATGATTAAAGGCTATGGCCCAGTGCGAATTCGCTATGAATTGCAGCAGCGTGGCATCGTCGATGTTGATTTAGAACAGTTAGCTGAAGCCAATGTTGGTGGCTGGATAAATTCATTGCTAGAAATTTATAGCAATAAATACAACCAAGCGTCTAAATTAAGCAGAGCAGAATGGCTTAAGCGCAGTCGTTTTTTACAGCAACGCGGCTTTAGTCATGAGATGATTAAACAACTGCTTGTCGAATTAAAAATTAAAATAGCCTAGGCTAGATTATCGTTATCTACCTATTTCAACTGATTTAAAGTTAAAAATAACCGAAGTAACCATCATGAAAAAAATGACCAGCGCCGAATTGCGTACCGCTTTTTTGGAATTCTTTCGCCAACATGGCCATGCGGTGCAGCCTTCTAGCTCACTAATTCCCGGTAATGACCCTACTTTGCTATTTACCAATGCTGGTATGGTGCAATTTAAGGATGTGTTTTTAGGTCGGGAAAAACTCGATTTTACTCGCGCCACGACTAGCCAACGCTGCGTGCGTGCTGGCGGTAAGCATAATGACTTGGAAAATGTCGGTTATACCGCGCGTCACCATACATTTTTTGAAATGTTGGGGAATTTTAGTTTTGGTGATTACTTCAAACGTGATGCAATTCATTTTGCGTGGGATTTTTTGACCAAAGAATTGGGCATTCCTGCCGAAAGATTATGGGTTACGGTATTCGATGAGGACTCAGAAGCTGAAGCGATTTGGTTGGAAGATGTTAAAATCAATCCACACCGTTTTTCCCGAATTGGTGCTAAAGACAATTTCTGGTCAATGGGTGATGTCGGTCCTTGCGGTCCTTGTACGGAAATTTTCTACGATCACGGTGAACATGTTGCCGGTGGTCCTCCAGGTAGTCCAGATGAAGACGGTGATCGTTATATCGAAGTCTGGAACTTGGTGTTCATGCAATATGATCGCGATAAAGAGGGTAATTTAACCCCACTGCCTGCGCCATCGGTTGATACCGGTATGGGTTTGGAACGGATTGCTGCGGTTTTACAAGGTGTTCATAGCAACTATGAAATCGATTTATTCCAAAACCTGCTCAAAGTCGCTTCGCAATTAGCCAACAATACTGAATTAAGTAATAGTTCATTACGGGTAATTGCCGATCACATTCGCTCTTGCGCATTTTTAATTGCTGATGGTGTCTTGCCTTCAAATGAAGGTCGTGGTTATGTGTTACGCCGGATTATCCGCCGTGCAATTCGTCATGGGTACCGATTAGGTATTCAAGAAACGTTCTTCTATAAATTAGTAGCGCCTTTAGTGGCAGAGATGGGTGAGGCTTATCCTGAATTAGCAAAAGCGCAAGAGCAAGTTGAGCGAGTCTTGAAAAAAGAAGAAGAACGCTTTGCCGAAACTTTAGGTCAAGGCATGAAAATCCTTGAGGCTTGTGTGGCTAAGCTGGAGGGTCATGTGATTCCTGGTGATGTGGTGTTCTTGCTTTACGATACTTATGGTTTTCCTGTCGATTTAACCGCTGATTTTGCCCGTGAAAATAATTTGACCGTTGATCACGCTGGTTTTGAAATCGAAATGACTGCACAACGTGATCGCGCTCGTGCTGGTGGTAGTTTTGCCGCTGATTACGATCAAGATATTCGTCATGACAGTATCACTGAATTTACCGGTTATCACAGCCTAGATGGTTCAGTACAAATTCTTGGATTGTTTAGAAAAGGTCAAGCGGTTGATGTCTTAGAAGCCGGTGATGAAGGTGTGTTGATTCTCGATCAAACACCTTTTTACGCTGAATCGGGTGGTCAAGTAGGCGATACGGGCTTAATCGAAGTCGATGGCGCTGTATTTGAAGTGCATGACACCCAAAAACAGGGCGGTCAATTGTTCTTGCACAAAGGTAAGGTGTTACAAGGGACAATTAGCCAAGGTCAAGCTTGCGAAGTGAGTGTCAATGCTGATTTGCGGAAGGCCACCGAGCGTAATCACTCGGCAACCCATTTATTACACGCAGCATTGCGTCAGGTTTTAGGTGATCACGTTGCCCAAAAAGGTTCGCAAGTTAATGCTGAGCGTTTACGTTTCGACTTCTCACATTTTGAACCAATGACCACTGAGGAATTGGCGCAAATCGAGCATCTGGTTAATCAACAAATTCGCGCTAATCATACGGTTGCTGCAAAAGTAATGGCTAAAGATGATGCGGTAAAAGCAGGTGCGATGGCTTTGTTCGGTGAAAAATACGGTGACGAAGTTCGTGTATTGACCATTGGTGAGTTTTCGACCGAATTATGTGGTGGTACTCACGTTAATAGAGCAGGGGATATTGGTTTATTCAAAATCGTTGCTGAAACTGGTGTTGCGGCTGGTGTAAGGCGCTTGGAAGCGGTAACCGGCGAAGGTGCTTTGCAATGGGTTGAGCAGCGTGAGAAAGCCTTGTTAGCGATTGCTGGATTATTAAAAAGCGCACCGGATAAAACCGCTGATAAAGTGCAGCAATTGCTGGAAAAAACGCGTGGCTTAGAAAAAGAACTGGAAAAACTCAAAGCTAAGTTAGCCAGTTCTGCGGGTGATGAACTAACCAATCAAGCTATCGAGATTAATGGTGTCAAAGTATTAGCGGTTAAATTAGATGATGTTGATCCTAAGGCTTTGCGTGATTTGGCTGATCAACTGAAAAACAAATTAGGTAGCGCGGCTTTGGTTTTAGCTGCGGTCAGTGGTGATAAAGTCAGTTTAATTGCCAGCGTTTCCAAAGATGCTATGGATAAAGTGAAAGCCGGTGATTTGGTTAACTTTGTGGCCTTACAAGTGGGTGGCAAAGGTGGTGGTCGTCCAGATATGGCTCAGGCAGGTGGCAATGATCCATCGGGTTTGGTTGCCGCATTGCAACAGGTGCCTGCTTGGGTGCAACAGCGTTTAGATTAGGAAATATCAAATTTTGAAAAGTGGAAGCAATTTCCCTTTTTTAGCTAACTTATTGTTTTTATTATAGGAGTGGGCGTTCGTCCACTCCGTCTTATAGTATG
>JBJSYX010000375.1:0-5716 GCA_046090005.1 Methylomonas sp.
AAATCTTGCTCGACTTGCTGCCAATCCGGTTTTTGTAGCGCCTCAATCATTTTTTCACTAAACCCCAAAGCACGCAGATTGGCGCTAGAGGTTTCAAACACCTGTTGCGGCTCCAAATGCGCCAACAAACGCTGAATAGTCACACCACCAACACCTGGTGTTCTAAGCATTGCCAGCCAATATTTAATCTGAGGATTGATTGTTGTTTCCAAAAAGTCAGCCGTTAGTTAAGGACATCTGCCGCATATTTACCAAATACGGATCATTTAAGAATTTGTACACTGTTTACCATCAAACAGTGGATTCTACTGCTTAATTCAACGCACTCGCCTAATTTAACTCAAACAAACATTACACATAACCTCAATTACTAAAATGCATGTCTCCCCAGCAACCCCGCACTAGCAACCAATCGCAATCGCGACGATTGCCATTCTGCAAAACAACGCAGTTTTTCTTGTCGAGCATCCGCTAATGCAGACTGCACCGACAACAACTCCAAAATATCTGCCGCTCCCTTGTTATAACGATGTTCGGAGGACTCTAATGTCGCTGTAGCGGTGGCAAATAACGATTCAGCAAATGCCAGATTTTCATAAGCCGATACTGCATCGGCATGTGCCTTTACAATTTCACTCGCAATTTGTTTTTCAATATCATTGAGTTGCGCCTGATCTTTCTCGGCTTGTGCCTGTGCTTGACGAATTTTGTAGGTTCTGGAAAACCCTTCGAATAAAGGAATCGATAGTACAACCCCAACCGTGGTGGTGTCTGACTGCGTGTGTTGCATTCCTTGATTGGGATAACCGTTTTGATAAAAACTAGACGTAAAATCCAAAGTGGGTAACCCCTCTGAACGACTTGCCATAATTTTGGTTTTAGAAGCCTCCCATTGTAATCGTGCCGACTTGATTGCCGGATGCTGATCTTGAGCGATCACTAACCAATCCTGTAACGCCTTGAATATTTGCCGATCTTGGCTGGTTGCTTTTTCGAACTGCGCTTTCAATAAAACCTCGGTGTTAGCCGTTAACCCCATCTGATAAACCAATACCGATACTGCTTTACGATAATCACCCAAGGCGCGTTGTTCGGCAAGCTTGGCTTTAGCCAGTGCGGTTTTTGCTTGTAGACTGTCATTTAAATTTGAACTGCCTTTATCCTCGCGACGCCGTGTTGCTTCCATAGTATTCGTAGCAAGCCGAGTCATATCAATTCGACTTTGATAAACCGCCTCAGCGGTCAATGCTTCAAAATAAGCCCCAATAACAGTGGACAATACGTTCTGAATAGTCGCATCGTGACTGGCTAAAGCGGCATCCAGTAAATTAATTGCCGATTCAAAATTGGCAGCGCGACCACCAAAATCAATTAATCGCCAAGTCAGATTGGCATACGCCGTGTGGCCAGTAGTATTGGTATTCGCAGACGATAACCCTGGATAACTCACACCTGTATTTAATCCACTGACAGTGCCAGTCAAGGTTGGTAAATACGCCGCCTTATATTGCCCAAGCAAACCCGCTTGAATTTTAATATCAGCCCAAGCCATCTGAATCTGATGGTTGTGACATAAGGCCAAATCAACGGCATCAGACAATGTTAAAGGCTGATTTAAATCAAGCGCCGATGTACACATCACCGAACTTTGATCCGGCAACTTCACCCCTACAGTCAGAATCTCAGGTTTAACCTGTAAAGGGTCGTCAAAAACATCCGGTAGATCCAGACCATGGCAAGTCACACTGAAAAACCACATTCCCAATAGCCAAGGTGACATCACACAATGCCTAACGCTCATGTAAACTCTCGTGACCATGTTGCAGTAATGGCGACAACACATACTCAATCACCCGCCGGGTACCGGTTTTGATTTCCACCGAACCCGACATACCCGGTGATAAAGCCACGCTTTTATCGCGCACTTGAATACTGGATTGATTTAAGCCAACTCTCACCGAATAAATCAGCCCTTTTTTCTCATCCTCAATCGCATCTCGAGAAACATGAGTAACTTTGGCAGGTACAGTGCCGTATTTGGTATATTCAAATGCATCAATTTTGATTTCAGCAGTTTGGCCTTCTTCAATAAAACCAACATCCTTGTTTTCAATAAATGCTTCAAATTCAACGCTGGCTTGTTGAGGGACAATTTGCATCAACGGTTCAGCCGCAGGCACCACGCCGCCGATGGTATGAATCGACAATTGCTGAACAGTGCCATCAATGGGTGCTGTTATCACTAACTGATCACCATGCACCTGGGCTTTCTTTTTATCCTGCTCAGCGCTGTCGGCAATGCGACTGGCTTCTTTAAGGGTATCTTGGGCAGCTTTGCGAGTTTCAGTAATCAGCGAACGCAGTTGATGATGCCTATCCGCTAACTGACGTTCTAAATCAATCTTGGCTTGCTGTTTTTCAAGCCAAGCGTGTTCCGAGACATCATGAGCAACAGATAGTTCTTTATAGTCATTCGCCTGGCGCGTGACAATCGGCAGTGATTGATTGAGATGCTGAATTTCACTATCCAATCGGGCTTTTTTAGCGACGAAATCCTGATATTGATCATGGAGATGCTGCTGTGCTGACGCAATCTGAGCTTCGGAAATAACCGCTATCTTATCCAGTACTGGTCGTTTGCCGGTCTCAATCGCGGTCAATAGTGCTTTAGAACGCGCCACTTCGAGCACAGCTATTTGATTCTCAACATTGGCTTTATCGCGATCACTATCGGCTGCTCGGCTATCAAGTATCATCAATATTTCACCTGCTTTAACCGTTTTGCCTTCTTCAGCTTGCAAAGCAACAACTCGCGCCACTTCAACTGAAGCCAAGGTTTTGGTATAGCCGCCTGGGATAATTTTGCCTTGGCCATTGACAACAATATCAATCTGGCCAATGACCGACCAAATCAGAGCAATTAATACCAATAGCATCAGCAATCGAGCAATCCAACGCCCCGCCGGTGAAACCGGTTTTAGCTGTAAAGATAATGCGGCCGGCATAAATTCCGCTTCATCGGCTTTAAAATCAGGCAAATCAAACTGATGACGATGTTGCCAGTGAAATTGAAAAATCGTCCGGTAGCGCCCCACTAAATCAATAAAAGCCTCAATACGGTGTCGAAAAACCATCGTTTAGGCACCCCGTTGCTGTAATTGATAAAGATGTGAATAAATGCCAGCAGGGTTTTCCAGCAATTGTTGATGACTACCGACTTCGACAATTTGCCCTTTCTCCATCACAATAATCCGGTGAGCATCACGCACCGCAGACAGTCTATGGGCAATAATCAAAACCGTTCTACCCTGACAAATCAAACGCATATTGTCCTGAATGATTTTTTCGGATTCGTAATCCAACGCGCTAGTTGCCTCATCAAAAATCAAAATTCTAGGATTGGTCATCAAGGCTCTAGCAATCGCGATTCGCTGTCTTTGCCCACCCGACAATCCCGCCCCCTGCTCACCGACAACGGTGTCATAGCCTTCAGGCAACTCACAAATAAACTCATGAGCACCCGCCAATTTTGCCGCCTCGATAATGGTTTCAATCGGCAATGTCGGGTTGGTCAAAGCAATATTGGCTCTTATCGAGCGATTGAACAGGGTGTTTTCTTGCAAAACGACCCCAATCTGTTGTCTTAGCGAGGTGGTATCAATCACCGCAATGTCCTGTCCATCGACTAACACCCGACCACGATCAGGCACATACAAACGTTGCACCAGTTTAGTTAAGGTACTTTTGCCCGAACCGGAACGTCCGACGATGCCGATAATTTCCCCAGGGGCAATGTCAATCGATAACTGTCTGATCACATCAGAAGCATCCGGTCGATAACGAAACGAAACTTGGTCAAAACTGACAGCACCGGTTAAACGCGGTAAGCGGGATTTTTGTCCATCAATTTCAGTACGGGTATTTAATATGTCACCCAAACGACTCATCGATATACCGACTTGCTGAAAATCATTCCAGAGCTGCGCCAAACGCAAAATAGGGCTGGAAACCTGACCGGCCAGCATATTGAACGCCACCAACTCGCCAACGGTGATAGTTTGCTCAATCACCAACATCGCCCCAAACCACATAATGGCTGCCGTCACCAACTTACTTACCAGTTGAATACTCGCGCTGGCAATTGTTGCGACATTCGTGACTGATAAACCGGCACTGACGTAAGCCGCTAATTGCTTATCCCAATGATGAATCCAACGCGGCTCAACCGCCATCGCCTTGACAGTATCCATACTACTAATGGTTTCGACTAGAAATGATTGATTTTCAGCGCCTTTATTGAATTTATCATTGAGGCGTGAACGGATAACGGGGGTAAAAATCACCGAAATCAAAATATAAATCGGAATAGACACCACAACAATCAAGGTTAACTGTGGGCTATAGCCCAACATCACCGCTAAAAACACAAATGAAAACAGCAAATCCATCATCAATGTCATGGCATTACCGGTTAAAAAACTGCGAATATTTTCCAGTTCTCGGATTCGAGCCACCGAATCACCAACACGACGGTTCTGAAAATAGGCAATCGGTAAATTCAACAAATGTCGAAATAGCTTGGCACCCAATTCAACATCCAACTTACTACTGGTATGGGCAAAAACCCAGGTTCGAATAGCGGATAAAACGGCCTCAAATACAGTCGCCACAATCAAACCAATCGCAATCACATTCAAGGTTTTCATGGCGTGATTGACTAACACTTTATCCATCACCACTTGAAAAAACAGCGGCGTAATCAAGCCAATGATCTGTAACACCAAAGAAACCAGCAAAATCTCTGCCAATAAAGCGCGATATTTGATGATGACCGGAATAAACCAGCTAAAATCAAACTTGGCCATTTCTCCGGCATAGCTGGCTTTACTGGTAAAAAAGATTAACTGACCAGTCCAGTTGGCTACTAAATCACTTAATAGAATAACTGTCGGTGGCTCGCCCTGACGCTGAATCAGCACCCGCCCTGAACAGTCGGCTTTGGTTGCATCGTTTCCTGACTGAGAAAAATCAATTTTGGCGACAATAAAAAAACCAAACACATCTTGGGCAATGGCGGGCAAAGGGGCTTTATCGAGACGATCAACGGGTTGTTTGATCGCTTTAGCGGTCATTCCCAAAGACTTGGCCGCTAACAGAATACGGGGGGTATCGAATGGCTCATGACCAAATTCATGACGCAATTTGGCTTCATCAATGGCAATCGCATGAAAACCGGCTATAGCCTGTAGCGCCCAAAAACCGGAATCAACATCCAGTAAGGTATCGGTAAAATCCATTAATCATCAAACTCGGTTTTTAAAACCATAAGACAGGCGGGCCTGCATCGCTAAACAAAAGGTGTCTAACCATACAGGCTCGATTTCAAGTAGTAGCAATTAGTGCCAATTCGCAGCAATCACAGGCGCTAATGTGGTTTGATAGGTTGAAGGCAAAGTCGTCACTCCTGCCGCCGGTGGTGTATAAGCCGCCATTGCCTGTACCAATTTTTCGACATCAGCATTGATTAACGTCTTGCCATTGGCTGTTTTGAGTTGCTCAATTTGATTTTGGCTACCTAAATACCAATTTTTCACTGTCGCCTTATCGTTTGTACCGATAATACTCAGCTCTAAATCATTACCAACATGCTTAAACCACAATTGATCCGCCGTAACCCCCGCCGACACCAATAACTTATCACTATTGCCTGCCGTTG
>JBJSYX010000376.1:0-2830 GCA_046090005.1 Methylomonas sp.
GTGTAAAAACTCGATTAATTCTCGCCATCCATGAATATGCCATTGTTTATATCGCCACTGAGGCATAATGTGCAAAACAGCGTAGGGGTTTATAATCTCTGGTAAGTTTTCATCTATTGAGGATGTGTTTGGTGGTGTTAATTGGTAGTGACGTGGAATGTTTAGTAGATCGCAAAACCGTAGATTTTCAAGGACTGCATGACTGTAATTTTCACTAAAAACTAAGCGTTGACTAAGTAATTTTTTTTTCCACCATGACTTTCGATATTCTTGTTCAACGAAGCCTAATTTTATTCTTCCCGCTACAATTGCACATAATGTAGTTCGGTCGCTAGTTTGTGCTGAAATCGCTAAATCATAGCGTAGAAACAGACTAAGTAGTAATTGCACAAAGCTTAGAAGCCCTCGTTTCGTAGGAAATGCGATGCATCGATTTACGTCAAGGTTACCTTCTAAAACACCGGTATTCGAAGCAGGTAATAGAACGTCGATTTCGGCATCAGGATAAGCTTTTTTTAGTGAACTGAGTAAAGGTGTGATCAACAATGTATCGCCCAAATAGCGTTGGGTTATGACCAGAACTCGTTTAGGCTGTATATTGATCGCTTTGGCACTCATGCAGTGATAAATGGATAGGTAAAAAGTATTGAGCAAATTACAGAATTCAGAAAAAACGAATGCACCGTTGCAAGTATACAAGCGATTGATGCGCTATGTTTTACCTTATTGGCGATTATTTGTTGTCAGTGTTATTGGTTTCGCTATCTACGCCGCCACCGAACCCGCTGTCGTCATGCTCATCCAAAAAATCATCGATAGCTTTGGTGGTCAACAACATGCCGAGATTCAATATCTACCGTTATTTTTCGTAGTGTTGTTTTTTGTTCGAGGCATTGGTGCTTTTCTTGGTAACTATTACCTTGCACGAATTTCCGGCAATGTGATTCACAAGTTACGGTGTGAAATTTTCAATCATTACACTAAGTTATCAGTTGAGTATTTTGACAGTAATAACAGTGGCTACATGATTTCCAGAATCACTAACAACATTGGTGAAGTCACCCGAGCAACCACTGATTCGTTGCGCTCTGTGGTAAGAGAAGGTTTTACCGCGATCGGTCTATTAGCCTATTTGGTTCACACCAACTGGCAATTATCCTTGGTATTTTTAGCTATCGCACCGATTGTCGCAGTGATGGTGAAGTATGTCGGTGGGCGTTTAAAGCGCCTGAGTCGTAACATGCAAGATACGGTAGGTGATTTGACGCATATCACTTCAGAAATGGTCAGTGGTAACCGGATTGTCAAAGGTTTTGGTGGTGAAGCTTATGAGCGTCGTCGTTTTCGGGATTGCAGTCTGGAAAACCGTAAGCAATACCGAAAATTAATCATGACACTGTCAATTAACAATCCGGTAATGCAGGTAATCATTTCCTTTGCTTTGGCCGGTATGATGTATCTGGCGTTGGTCATCATGCAATCGTCTACCGCTGGCGAGTTCGTTGGTTTTTTTACCGCCGCCTTTTTGTTGCCGAAACCAATTCGCCAATTAAGTGATGCTAATTCTGAAATTCTACGAGGCTTGGCCGCTGCGGAGTCTTTATTTGAAGTGTTAGACGAGCCAGTTGAGATTGATACTGGCGAATATGAAATTGAACGTTGCCAAGGCAGAATTGAATTTAAAAATTTAAGTTTTACTTATCCTGGCGCCGAAAACCCAGCCTTGCGAAGCATTAATTTAACTATCGAGCCTGGCCAAACTGTTGCCCTAGTAGGCGCTTCAGGTGGTGGTAAAAGTACCTTAATTAATTTGCTACCGCGTTTTTACGATTACGCCGAAGGTGAGATTTTAATTGATGGTGTCAATATCAAAAGTTATCGCTTGGCTTCCTTAAGAAAACAAATGGCCTTGGTAACTCAGCATGTCACCTTGTTTAATGCCACCGTGGCCGAAAACATTGCCTATGGCATTTTGGAAGGTGCTGATCGGCAAAAAATTCAGCAAGTGGCGGAAGATGCTTATGCGATGAATTTTATTAGCAAAATGCCGCAAGGCTTGGATACCGAAATTGGTGAGAACGGTGTCAAATTGTCGGGTGGACAACGTCAGCGTTTGGCTTTAGCGAGGGCGTTGTTAAAAGATTCGCCGATTTTGATTTTGGATGAAGCGACATCGGCGCTGGATACTGAATCAGAGCGCTATATTCAGGCTGCTTTAAATCGATTGATGCAAGGTCGAACCACTTTAGTCGTCGCGCATCGCTTATCAACCATTGAAAATGCCAATGTGATTTTGGTGATCGATAAAGGCCAAATTATCGAAAAAGGCACACATACTGAATTGCTGGCTTTGGGCGGGGCTTATGCAAAATTGCATGGGATGCAATTTCAAGAGTTGACTGGCAACTGATGTTGCAGGAATAAGCCACTCTCGAAAAGAGAGTGGCTTGATTTATTACTTAACCCGCATCCCCGGCAGAGCTCCCTCGTCCGGCGATAACAACCACAAATCCTTCCCGCCCGGTCCTGCTGCCAGCGCCATACCTTCTGAAACACCAAAACGCATTTTGCGTGGTTTCAAATTAGCGACGACGACTGTCAATTTGCCTTCCAAATCTTCTGCGGAATAAGCGGATTTAATCCCTGCGAAAATATTGCGGGTTTCGCCGCCAATATCGACGGTTAATTGCAACAGTTTCTCTGCGCCTTCCACTGATTGCGCTTTAATAATCCGCGCGATACGCAAATCGATTTTGGCGAAATCTTCAATCTCGATGGCTTCAGCTATCGCTTCGTTGCTTGTTGCGGTGTTTTCAGCCGGTTTTTTTTC